>JBBILP010000175.1:0-2949 GCA_037444885.1 Actinomycetota bacterium
GGGGCCACTTCGCTCCCGTGAACGGTCGACCCTGTCCGAGGGGTGATGCGAATGAGGCTTACCTGCAAGCTAGCTACTCTCGCAAGTGCGCTCGTGCTCGCCTTCGTGCTCCAGGCGACTCCCGCGTTGGCAGCGACGGTCCCGGCGAAGCACTTCCAGACCGCCGAGAACTGCGGGTGCCACACGACTTTCGTCACGCAGTGGCAGGAGTCGATGCACGCGCAGGCTCTGACTGATCCGATCTACCTCGCGAAACTGGCGGACGCCAACAGGGCGACCGACGGGAAGATCGGGCCGTTCTGCGAAGGCTGCCACGGCCCTATCGCGCGGATCGCCGGTGAGCTCACGGCGAAGCGGCGGAAGTTCTCTCCGCAGGCAGGCGAGGGCATCACGTGCGACTTCTGCCATCAGTTGACCGGAACGAAGAAGCCCATCGCGAACGCCTCGTGGGTCCTTAAGGCCGACGGAGTCAAGCGGGCGCAGCTGAAAGATGCGAAGTCGCCCGCGCATAAGACGCAATACTCGAAGTTCCACGAGTCCTCCGAGCTGTGCGGCACCTGCCACAACGTGAATCATCCGGTGAACAACCTCCCCCTCGAGGCGACCTTCACCGAGTGGAAGAACGGGCCGTACGCCAAAGAAGGCATCCAGTGCCAGGATTGCCACATGACGCCAGGACCTGGAGTCACCAAACCGAACCCCGGAAACGCAGCCGCGTTCGGACCGGACCGCGAGCACATCTACATAATGACGTTCGTCGGCGGCAACGTGGCTCTTGGTCCCTCGGAGCTGGCCGAAGAGCGCTTGAAAGCGGCGACGAAGCTCGATGTCGGTCTGCCCGAGATCGTGGAGGGCGGATCCCGCATAGACGTCGCAACCACCATCACGAACGTAGGCGCGGGGCACTACGTGCCGACGGGTCTTACCGAGGTTCGGCAGATGTGGCTGGAGGTCGTCGCGACGAACTCGGACGGCGTCGAGATCATGCGCGGCCGCCGCGACTTCGGGACGGTTCTGCGCGACGCCAAAGGCCGATACCCCGCCGAGCTGTGGGACGCGGTGGCGATTCAGAGCGACGACCGCATACCGCCCAGGGAATCGAAGACGCAGACCTACACCCTGGACGTCCCCGATGTCGGTCCCATCACCGTGCGCGCCGCTCTCTACTACCGATCCTGTCCCGAGGAGCTGGCGAAGAAAGCCAAGGTAGACGTCCCCACTACGACCATGGCCGAGGTCACGAAGGTCGCATACACGAGCGAGGCCGAGAAGCAGGCCGCCAATAGGCAGGCACTCGGCCTGAACGGCGCGCTCTCGCCCCCCGAGGCGGGGGGTGGCGCGCTGCTCATCGGGATGACGACGCTCTTCTTCGTAGTGCTGGGCGGCGTGCTCACGATGTTCATGCTCAGGCAGCGCCGAAAGGAAGACACCTAGAGTCACACCCTTCGGCATCGCCGACGAAGAAGCGCCCCTCGGCCCGAAGGCGGAGGGGCGCTTCTGTGCTCCAACGACGCTCGGAAAGCGCGCCCCTACGGGCTGGTCTCGGGAGTGCTCCGCGGGCGATCCTCGGGCTCGGGCGTGGTGGTGATCTCGGACGGCCGGTCTCCCACCGTCGCGGTCAGCTTCATCCTCTTCCCGGCGCGTACCACCTCGAGCACGATCTCGTCGCCCACGCGGTGTCTCCGCACTGCGAGTATGAGGTCATCCATCGACCTTATGTCGGCGTCGTCAAGACCCACGATCACGTCGTTCTTCTTGACACCGGCCTTCTCGGCGCCGCCGCCCTTCGTGACCTCCACGACGAGCGCGCCCTCGGTCACCGAAATGCCCTCGGCTCTGGCGATCTCCGGTGTGAGCGTCTGTCCGATCACGCCGAGGAACGGGTGCTTGACCGTCCCAGTGTCGATGAGCTCCTGTGCGACTCGGACGGCCGTATTAGCCGGAACGGCGAAGCCGATTCCTTCGTTGGCCCCGCTGTCCGAGAATATCGCGGTGTTGATCCCCAGCAGTCGACCCTCGCGGTCGACAAGCGCTCCTCCCGAGTTACCCGGGTTTATCGCCGCGTCGGTCTGAATCACGTCGACGAGCGGGTAGACCCCCGCCGTGCCCACGGAATCCGGGAGTGAGCGACCGATCGCCGAGATGACCCCCGACGTGACCGAGTGCGAGAGGCCGAACGGGGAGCCTATGGCGACCACAAGCTGGCCCACGCTGATGTCCTGTGAATCACCGAGCTGCACCACGGGGTACTCGGCCTGGACCTTCAGAACCGCGATATCCGTGTCCTCGTCCCGGCCGATCAGTTTCGCCTGGCGCGATTCTCGGTCCACGCCCTTGACGACGATGGTCTTGGCCTTGGCCACGACGTGGTTGTTGGTGATGATGTACGTTCCGCCGTCGCCCGAACGCTTCCATGCGACTCCGGAGCCGGTTCCGGCCGAGGGCACGTCCGGGTGGCCCTCGGGCAGCTCCTCGTCATCGTCGGACGGAGTCGCGACGTTGGTCACGTCCACGTTCACCACCGAGGGAAGCGCCGCCGCGGCCGCGGCGGAGACGGGCTCCTCCGTCGACGGCGGGAGCACTCGGATCGCTGTGGGACTCGCCGCTCCAGGGGAGCGCGCGAACAGCCACGCGCCGCCGACGCCGGCAGCCGCGCCAATAAGCGTGGCCACGAGGCAGGAGGCGATAACGGCCGCGACGAGCGCCGCGCCGAGGCCGCGGGACCGCTTCTCGGCGGGAGCGGGCAGCGGCACCTCGGCGGGCATGGGAGTTGGCGCCGCAGAGGCTGGCGCCGCAGCGGGCGGTTCGAGCGGGGGCATCGCCGCGGCGGGCGGCACGTGAGGGGGCGGGACCGCCGCGGGCGGCTCGAGAGGGGGTGACCCTTCAGGCCCAGCGGATCCGCCGGTGTCGTCCTGACTATGGAGATCGTGTTCGTCCATGGCGCACTCC
>JBBILP010000176.1:0-2928 GCA_037444885.1 Actinomycetota bacterium
ACTACTCCGTCGGCCGAGGCGATGTGGGTCTCTTCGTCGAGCACGATACCCGCGGCTCGTACGACCTCACCCGATGCCCCGGCTATCGCCTTCTTCGCGCTCGGGGCTCGGCGGAGAAGAGCGCGCACGCGTGCGAGCAGCTCACGGATACCGAAGGGCTTGGCCAAGTAGTCGTCCCCCCCGATTTCAAGTCCGACCACCTTATCGATCTCTGTGTCGCGCGCCGACAGGAAGAGAACGGGGAGATCCGAGCGCCCGCGAAGCTGTTTGCATACCTGGTAGCCGTCCATGCCGGGCAACATGATGTCCAGGATGACGAGGTCGAAGTCGTGCTCCGCGACCAGCGCCAGCGCTTCGTCTCCGTCGCGCGCGATCTCCACGTCGTACCCCTCCTTGCGGAGGTTGTAGGACACGAATTGCGTGATCGAGTCCTCGTCGTCAACCACCAGGATTCGCGCGGGTGTCGCCATGTCTGCGCTCCTCGGACTTGCCCCCCAGGCCGAACACCGCCGATGATAGCACCACGAGGTGGGGGCATTCGTCGCCGTTGCCGCTACGTTGCCCCGCGTGACACCACCGTCTCGGCAGGTAGGCGCGTGATGCGGCGTTGCGGCCGCCGACAACGACGAAGAGGGAGGCCGAGTGATCCTAGCGGTCGACGTGGGCAACTCGCAGACCGTGATAGGGCTGTTCGAGTCCGGAGTCCTGGACGGGCATTGGCGCGTGTCGACGGACGCCTCGCTAACGGCCGATGAGCTGCGCGTGAAGATCGGCGGCCTGCTCGCCGCCGAGGACATCGGCTGGGACCGGGTTGAGCGCGTCGTCGTCGCATCCGTGGTACCCCGGCTGACGGCGGCGTACGGCGACATGGCCGTCTACGCCACGGGACGCAAGCCCATGATCGTGGGACCCGGCATCAAGACGGGAATGCCGATTCGCTACGATGCGCCGCACGAGGTGGGCGCCGACCGGATCGTCAACGCGATCGCTGCTATCGAGGCACACGGAGCACCCGTGGTGGTCGTCGACTTCGGGACTGCGACCACCATCGACGTTGTCTCGGCGGATGGCGCATACCTCGGCGGAGCGATCGCCCCTGGGGTGGAGACGAGCGCTGAGGCCCTGTTCGCCAAGGCCGCCAGGCTCTCGAAGGTCGACCTCGATGCACCGACTCGAGTCATAGGCGCCAATACGCGAGAGGCCGTGCAGTCGGGCCTGCTCTTCGGGGAGGCGCTGATGGTCGACGGTCTCGTGCGAAAGGTGTGGGAGGAGCTGGGCGAGGAAACACCCGTTGTGGCCACAGGAGGCTTCGCCGAGCGGATGTCGCCGTTGTGCGAGACGATAGGATATGTGGACCCGGACCTGACGCTCAAAGGCCTGATGATGGTCTACGTCAGGAATGCGGGCGAAGAGGGCGCTGACGAGGGGTAGGCGTCCCGGACTCCGGGACGACAGGGGGTAGTCATGAAGCTGTATCGCATTGGCGAGAAGGTGGTCAGCCTCGACAAGCTCGTCGACGCGATCGAGCGCATACTCGAGGCGCGCGAACGCGGCTCCACTCAGGAGCAGGCGGCGCTGTCCAACGGCGTCCAGCGCTCCTTCGTGTCCTTCGTCGAGTCGCTCGGCGAGATCAGAAGGGGTCCGCGCGTGGCGCTGGTCGGTTTTCCGATCGCCAACGCTCCCGAGGTGCGCGCGGTAGCCGAATCGCACGCCGTGGACTTCGTGCTCGTCTTCTCGCAAGCGGAGCGCGAGGTCATGGCGGGCGCCTCGGCGGCCGACGTGTTCAACCGCGTTCTCGAGACGCTCGCCGAGCTGACCGACTACGACGTCATAGTGCTCATGGCCAGCGACTGGCGGATCCGAACGGTCGAGAAGATCCTCGGCCGAGACGTCATCGGGCTGACTCTGGGGCCTTCCCCTATCACCGAGGGTGTCAGCGTGGATGCCGAGGAGGTCGGAGCGATACTTGGGTCCGTGATGGCCGCCGGAGCGCGCGGGAAGCAGCGTCCTGAGCGAGGGGTCCTGCGCATGGCGGCGGACGCGGCCAGGAGGTGGACACCGTCAAAGAAGTAGTGAGCGTGAGCATCGGTTCCTCGAAGCGGGACCATCGCGTCGAGATCGATCTCATGGGCGAGAGGTTCGCCATCAGCCGAGAGGGGACCGATGGCGACATAGACGCCGCAGTGGGCCGGATTCGCGAACTCGACGGGAAGGTCGCGGCGTTCGGCATGGGCGGGATCGACATCTTCCTGCGCGCCGCCGACCGCGACTACCACTTTCGCGACGCCAAGAGGATAGCGGCGGCGGCCACAAAGACCCCGATCGTGGACGGCTCCGGTCTCAAGGGCGCGGTGGAGGCATCGACGGTACGGTTCATGAGCGAAAACATGGGACTGGACCTAGCCGGCAAACGCGTACTCATGACGTCTGCGGTCGATCGTTTCGGGCTTGCGCGGGCGCTGCATCAGGCGGGATGCCGCATGGTCTACGGCGACCTGCTGTTCGGCCTGGGTCTGCCCATCCTGATACGTCGATGGGGCACGCTCATCGCCACCATCAGAGTGATGATGCCCATCGTCGCCCAGCTTCCCTTCGCGTGGCTCTACCCTACCGGGGACAAGCAGGAAAGCGCGACGAAGCCCGGCTTCGAGAAGCTGTACAGGGATGCGGACATCATCGTGGGCGACTGGCAGTACGTGCGCAAGTACATGCCCGCCGACATGCGCGGAAAGTGGATCATCACGAACACGACCACCCCCGAGGACGTGGAGCTGATGCGCGAGCGCGGTGTCGAGCTGCTGGTCACATCCACTCCGAGACTCGAGGGGCGTTCGTTCGGCGCCAACGTGATCGAGGCGACGATGGTCGCGCTCAAGGGAGCGGACAAGCCGCTGTACGACGACGAGTACATGGACCTGCTTGCGAAGG
>JBBILP010000177.1:0-2901 GCA_037444885.1 Actinomycetota bacterium
TCGGCCGAGGTAGGCGAGCACCACGTCTTCGCTGGTGAGCCCGAGTGCCGCGCGATCCAGAGCAGTCGTGTTCGCGAAGGGCCTAAGATCCACGCCGTTGGAGAGCACGCGAACGTTGGCCGTGATGCCCCACTCGGCAAGGATCTGCGCAAGCCCGGAGGAGGGGGCGATGACGAGGTCGACGCGCGAGTAGTAGCGGCGCAGGTAGCCACGTATGTATGCGAGTCTGACCGACCGTGGTATGAAGCTCGCGTACTCGTCCGAGTAGAGGTCGAAGCGCGTGTGGTTCGTGGAGACGACGGGAATCCCTCGGCGCTTGCACTCGTGAAGCGCGAACCGCCCGCTCATGAATGGGTGGTGCACGTGCGCTACGTCGAGGTCAACGACGGCTCGGCGTGCATCCGCCGAGAACCCGAAGCCGAAGTTGTAGCCGGTGTCGCCCCATGGCATCCCTGGCGAGCGCAAGATGCGCGGCTCGTCGTCGGGGTATTCGCGGTTGCCGAACGTGAAGACGTAGACCTCGTGCCCGGCGGACTCCATGGCCGCCTTGGTCAGATCCACGTGCACGGTCACGCCGCTGATGTGCGGTTTGTACATGTCCAGGAACATGCCGACTTTCATCGTGCACGCACCGAATCCGACGCTCTAGTCAGGCGCGACGCCGCGGCGCGTTCGGAGCGGTCGAGTCGAGACCTGCGTACGGCGGTCAAGTCAGCGCTCCGAAGAGGAAGGACGCGCCCAGGTAGAGAAGGAAGAGCGCGCACGCACCGATGATGGTGCGGTATGCGCTGTCGGTCAGTAGACGCTTCCCGGACGACACAGCGAGCACGACCGCCACATACCATGTGACGTCGGCGAGCTGATGGCCGAGGAAGAACGACACTACTCCGCCGGGGCCGAGCGCCAGCCCGTCAGCCGCGAGCTTGGCGCCGATCGTGACCCACCAGAGCGTCCAGTACGGATTCGACACACTCACAACCGCTCCCTCGGCGATGGGTCCGAGGCGTCTGGCCGAGTTTTCGCTTTGCGCGTCGGGGTGAATCGTGCCGCGGATGGCACCGAGCAGCAGGGATCCGCCCATCCAAACGAGGAAAGCGCCTCCGGCCAGTGCCAGGCCGAGAGAGACAGCCGGCCGAGCGATGAAGGCGCGCAGCCCGAACGCGAAGGCCACAAGGAGGGCCGCTTCGACCGCAGCGTGCCCGACGAGCATGAGCAGCGCGGATGCCCGCCCGTGTCTCATGGCGCGCGTGATGGTGACCGTGAGGAAGGGACCCGGAGACATCGCGCCCGAAAGGCCGACGACGAATGCGGCTCCGCCCAAGCTGAGCATCTGGGGCAGCGCTTGTGCGGATTCGGCGGCCGTCGGACCTACTCCTTGTCCGCCTTGGCGAGCATTCGGTCGGCAAGGTAGGGCATTACCTCGGAGCCTCCGACCACTGTGAAGGTCGCGATTCTCGGGCGGTTGCGAGTGATCCACTCGCGTGTACGGATGTCGATCACTCTGCCCCCGGTCAGGAGGACGGGAATCCCAGTTCTTGCGGCGTGACATGCGACAACGATGCCGTCCGAGTACGCGTACGAACTTATCACGTACGGCGACAAGCCGCCTGAGGCGTAGAAGCGCTTCAGCACTTCGACGTTCGTGAGGTAGCGATTGCGGCCCCACAACCTGCTCGGCGCGGCCATGGTTGTGATCACGGAAGGCTCGATCGCAATGGGTCCTCCGATTACCAGGGTCGCCGAGACCTCGTCGGCACGCTCAGCCAGGAACTCGGCTGGTGCGGTAGGCAGTCGGGACGACTCCGTCAGCAGAATCGGCGATCCACTGCGCCCGGCCCATGGGATGATAGACAAGGCGTCTGCGAGCGATTCGCCGTTGACGAGCGTGACAGTGCCCGCAGCCGTTCCCGTCGGCGGGACCCCAACCTCGCGTGCGATGGATGCCGCGGTCTCGTACCGGTCGGCGCCCGCGATGCGTCTAACCGCCGTGTCGGGCAGCCCGGCGGCGGTCGCGATGGCCGACGCCACCAACTCCGAAACCGCCTCCGTCCCGCCGAGCACGACGACCTCGGACGGAGCGAGGCGCGCGATTTCGGCGACCGTGGAGGCAGGAAGCGACTCGGGCATCGTGAGCAGCAACGGCGCGTCCAGCTTCCGCGACAGGGGCGCCGCAGCCAACGTGTCCGGCCAGCGGTCGCCGCCGGCGACGATGACCTTCGGCGCACCCGTCGGCCATCCCGCGCGCGACACCTGGGCGGCCGTCGCATATCGGTCGCGTCCCGCGAGGCGTGGGTACACCTGCTTGTACGGGTTCTCGGCGAGCAAGCGGTCCACGCCGGTGGCTATCGCGTGCGCGATCTTGCGGCGGAAGTACGCTTGTCGCAGCAACGACGCGTCTCCGGGGTTGGTTATGAACGCACCCTCGACGAGCACGGCAGGCATGTTAGACCAGCGCAGCACGTAGAAGTCCATGTCCCCCGTGCCCCTGTCGCGCAGGCCCGTTTGCTTCACGATCTCCGTATGCACCAGCTCCGAGAGACGCTGGCCGACGGCGTCCTTGGGCGATGCCCACGTTTCCGTACCCCTCGCGGAGCGATTGACCGAGCCGTTGTTGTGGATGGAGATGAAGATGTCCGCGCCTGCGAGGTTGGCCTTGTCGCAGCGCGCTTGCAGGTCGTCACGTGGCACGCCGCTCGAATAGCGGGTGATGCCGTCCGCGTATACCCGCCAGTCGTAGGTGTCGCTCCAGTTCCACGTCGGGATGTCCGAGAGACTCACGGCCCGGTCGGACGTCCGAGTCATTCCGACTCGATGGCCCCTGCGGCGCAGCTCGTCCCGAAGTGCGAGCGATATCTGGAGGTTGACCGTCTCTTCTCTGAGGCCGTTCGCGTTCGCGTTGGA
>JBBILP010000178.1:0-2887 GCA_037444885.1 Actinomycetota bacterium
CGCGCCGATATGGGCCAAGTACATGAGAGCCGCCCTGAAGGGAAGGCCTGCTCTGAGCTTCAAGAGGCAGGCCAATCCGAAGTACACCTGGAAACCGCGATGGTCACGGCAGGAGACACCTACGCCCGAGCCGGATGCGCCCAAGCCGAAACCGAAGCCCACGCCGGTGCCTACGTCGACACCTCCGCCGACGCCGCCACCGACCCCGGATCCGACCGGCACTCCGAACCCGTAGCGCCCTCCGTGCTGAATCGCTCGCGCTAGGAGCGCTTGACTCGGATCATGCCGGAGACGCAGATCGTCTCCACTGCGCCCGCTCGCTCGATCTCGTCCAGAACGAGGTTCATGCCCAGCGTGTCGGATGATATGTGGCCGGCGATCACGAGGTTCATTCGTAGCTCCTCGGCTCGCTTCTTGTGCTCCTCAGAGAAGTGCATGCCGACCAGCGTGTCCACTCCTGCGCGAGACAGGCGGTCGAGGGCGTCGGTCGGCCCTTCCGTCCCTCCGGTCATGTCCACCACCGTCTTGCCGGGACGAGCGGAGCCTCGTCCTTGAATCAAGGAGGGACCGAAGCCCTTCCTGGCCGCGTCCGCATACTCTGGGATCGACGTGAGTGCGCGGACCAGGTCGTCCGTCGTGCTGGGGGCCGCATCATCCACGAAGGCTTGAACGAATGAGGTCACGCAGTTGTCCGCAGGTGTATGGATGGACATCAGGGCGAGGTCGAGAGCCGCGGCGGCGTCGGCGGCGCGGTAGTGGTTCGCCGGCAGCACCTTCCTGCGAACCTCCTCGGCGCGCTCGGCGATGAGCGAATCGGCCGCCCCGAGACCCACGCCATGGCGATGCCAGAGGTCTGCCTGCATGTACATGACTTGGTGGAGACCGGTCAAGCCCGCACCCTCGGGATGATGGGCGAGCACCAGATCGACCGACCTGCCCTTCTCCCGCAATCGGTCGGCGAGGAGCACTTCGCCGACCTCCATGTCGATCCCGCAAACGATGCCGCGTACCGCCGCGTCGGGATCCCCGACGATGATCCGAGTATCTGAATATGGATTGGTCAGCCTCTCCGCGTCGAAGAACTCCCGATCGACCTCGTCCAGCTTCTCGTACGAGCGCTGGGCATCCGCCAGGGCACGCTCGACTCCTTCGGCTCCCCTGCCGTCATGCTCTATCCCGACGCGTATGGCAAGCTCGTATACCTCTCGCAGATTCACTGCCAGCTCCTCTACTAGACGTCCCTCGGCCGAGCGCCACTCCGCGCGACCGTCCTTCTGCCCGTCCTGCCTTTCGATACGAACTCATCGCCGTCGAGGTAGAACCTCAGCTGAAGCTCGTGGCCGGAGGAAAGTCCCACCCTGCCACTTTCGCGAACCGTGCTTGCGGGCGCGTGCGAATCATACACGGTGAGCCGACCCAGCCCCAGGCGCGACCCGTTGTCTGAGAGGTCGATGCCGAGCGCCGCCGCCAGCTTCCCGGGGCCGTTCGCAAGCCCGCGTGTATCCGAAATGCCTCCCCTACGCTGGCGCATGGGCTCTATCCCGTACTCCGGACGGAGTGCGCGCACTAGTACCGCACCCGCGATACTCTCGGATTCACACACCAAGTTGAGCATGTGGTGATTGCCATACGTGAAGTACACGTATACCGTACCCGGCGCGCCATACATCACTGCGTTGCGTCTGGTCATACCCTTCGTGGCGGCGTGTGAACCCGGGTCATCCCTTCCCAGGTACGCCTCGGTTTCGACTATCACGCCGCCGGTGACAGTGTCGCCCGCTCGGCTTACCAGAATCTTACCGAGCAGATCGCGAGCGACCTCCGCGGTCGGTCGATCGAAGAACGCGGTCCCGAGAGGGGTGAGTGACTCCAACCGGGGCGGAGGATCGCCTCGGCCATCAATGTGATCCATCGGCGCCCTGCCCATGCTACTCGGAGGCCGTGACCCGGCTGCGGCGCAGCCAGCGACGGACCTCCGCCAAGGGCTGTGCGTTCAGTGTCTCGGCTGGCGTCATCCAGCCGCGTCGCGCGACGGCAACGCCGAATCGCATGTAGCTCATGTGCGCGTCCGAGTGCGCGTCGGTCCCAAGGCAGAACCGGACGCCGTGACGCCTGGCCATCCTGATGAGGGTGTCGTCGAGATCGAGGCGGTCCGGGTACGAGTTCAGCTCCATCAGCGTTCCCGTCGCGCCCGCTTTCTCGAAGACGGCCTCGAGATCGAGGTCCATGGGGTCGCGCCGCCTCAGTATGCGCGCCGTCGGGTGCGCTATGACGTCGACGAACGGATTGTCCATGGCGCGCAGGACGCGTTCGGTGACCTGCTCCTTCGGTTGCGCCAAACCTCCGTGCACGGAGGCAAGGCAGATGTCGAAACCCGCGAGGATCTCCTCAGGGTAGTCGAGGCTGCCGTCGTCGGCGATGTTGAGCTCGATGCCTTTCAGGATGTGAGGCGCGGCTCCGTCTGAGTTCAGCTCGTCAATCCGCGCCCACTGCTCGCGAATCGCTCCCTCGTCCAGCCCCAGGACCATCCGAAGGTTGTACGCGTGGTCCGTGATCGCCACGTACTCGTAGCCGAGGCGTGTCGCCATCGCGCGCACGTCCGCGAGAGAGGATCGGCTGTCGGTCGAATCGGTATGGACGTGGAAGTCGCCTCGCACGTCGGACAGCTCCAGGAGTTCGGGAAGCGCGTGGGAGCTAGCGGCCTCTATCTCGTCTCCTCCGTGTCGAATCTCCGGAGGGGGCACGTCCATCCCCAGCAGCCCATACACGTCCTCCTCGCTCGCGCCTCCGAGACGCTCGCCATCCGAGACGCGAAAGACCCCGTACTCGCTGAGCTTCAACCCTTTCTCCTTGGCGATCTCGCGCAGGCGGACGTTGTGGTCGACGT
>JBBILP010000179.1:0-2875 GCA_037444885.1 Actinomycetota bacterium
CTGCACGGGAATCGGCTTGTCCAGGCCCATCATGCTCTCCAGGCGAGCGATGTCCTGGGCGCGCACGAAGGGGTTCTGGCGCAGCCGCGCGAGGGGGTCGCCCGTCGCCGTCGTCAGCCCGAACACGATGACCGTAACGAGCGCGAGTACGCCAAGGCTGTAGACCGCGCGCCGCGCGATGAAAGGCCCGAGGTCTCGTATGTGATCGAGTATGCGGCCTGCCGCCCTCAAGAAGCCTCCCACCCATGGGCGTCGCGCGCGCCTGCTGGGACGCGCGTCGAGCGTATCACGTCAGGGACCGGCCGCTGCTCGCGCGGCCGGTCCCTCTGAGCACGCATCGTGCCACTTGCGCACGTCGGCGTCGGCTACTTGCTAGCCTCGGCCTCCTTGTCCATCCACCATTCGCCGAGGTTCCAGAACACGCCCTCTATAGTCGGGTTGTTCTGGGGACCGTAGACGTTGGGCCTGAACGCGACGACGGACAGCCGCTGGTAAAGCGGGATCAGCGGCACGTCCTCCGCCATCTGCGTCTGGACCTTCTTCAGGAGATCGGCCCGTTCGGCCTCGTCAGCCGTGGCATCCGAGTCCTTCAGCCACTGCGTGACCTCCTTGTTGCGGTAGCGGTAGTAGTTCTGACCCTTGTCGGGTATGGAGTCCTCCGAGAACAGCGTCGTCTGCGACGGGTCCGGGCTGGCCAGCCATGCCCAGATGCCGATGACGAAGTTGCCGCCCGTGGTGCTCTCACCGAAGAACTTCGTGGCGTCCTCGTTGTTGATCTTGAGCTCGATGCCCACGTCTTTCAGGTTCGCTTGCATGATCTGTTGGATCTTCTCGCGACCCTTGTTGCCCGCGGTCGTCTTGATCTCAAGCGAGAGGCGCTTGCCGTCCTTGGCGTAGTATCCATCGGCACCCTTCGCGTACCCCGCTTCCGCGAGGAGCGACTCGGCTTTCGCCTTGTCGAGCGTGTACTTCTCCCATGCGGGCGAGTAGAAAGTGGCCTGCTCGGGCACGAGGATGCTGTTGAGTGTCTTGACCTGGCCCATCATGACCTGGTCGACGATGGCCTGGCGATCTATCGCGTACGCGATCGCCTGGCGGACTTTCACATCCTTCACATGGTCTTTGTCCATGTTGAACGCCATGTGCTCCCAGATCGTGCCTGGATCGGCTTGCACCTCGCCCGATTCCTTCATCTGGTCGAGCAGGTTCACGTCCGGAGCGGGGTTGATGACGTCAACCTCGCCGGTCTTGAACTGTGCGAGTTGGGTGTTGGTATCTGGGATGTACTTGAACGTGGCCGAGTCGAGGTTGGCCTTCGTCCCCCAGAAGCCGTCGTTGCGCTTCAGGGTGATCGAGTCGCCCTTCTTCCACTCGGAGAAGACGAACGGCCCCGACGCGACCGGAATCGACTCATTCATGACCGTGTTGAAGTCCTTGCCCTCCAGCGCATGCTTCGGCAACACGCAGTAGGACACGGAGAACAGGTCGCGGTACGGAGCGTACGTCTTCTTGAACGTGACCTTCACGGTCTTGTCGTCGGGCGTCTCGACCGATTCGATGTCCTCGTAGCCGAGACGGGAGAGGATCTTGAAGTCCTCCTTCATGACCGTCTCCCAGGTGAACTTGACGTCCGCCGACGATACCGCAGTGCCATCGCTCCACTTGGCGTCCTTCTTGAGCTTCCACGTGACCGTGAACGGATTCTCCGTCACTAGGCCGTTCTCAAGCGTCGGCACCTCTTCGGCGAGAAGCGGTTCGTAGGTGAAATCCGGCTTAACCCGCAAGAGACCGTAGAGGACGTTGGAGATCACGTCCTTGGTGGCCATCATGTCGCCACCCTCGATGAACGGGTTGAGGATCTGCGGCTCTTGCTCGTAGCCGATGACCAGATCGCCGCCGACAACCGGTCCATCGCCGTTCTTCGGTTCCTCGGCGGTCTTAGTGCCGCAACCGGCCGCCAGGCCCAACGCGATCGTCAGGGCGATGGCGAGAACAATCAGTAGCGGCTTACGGAATCTGTCAGACAACTGCGCATCCCTCCTCTAAGCGCCCATGACCGGGTAGACGAGCGCCTCGGAATCCGGACTCTGCAGGCGCGACAGCATCCCTCCTCCGAACGCGCCCCTGGCAAACTGCGGGCTGTACCTCCCCTGCCCCCCGGTTCGGGCAGAAGGTGTGCTGGAATCACCGCACCATAGTAGTTTGTCCCTGATAGGACGGATGCACAAGTCGGTGCCCGCGAGCGGCTTCAGCCGGGGCGCAGCTCCGCGCAGGACCAGGGAGGGACCCCGTGGTCGGGGTCCCTCCTCTTGGCTCGGATGCGTCGCCTGCCGCTACCGCAACGCCGCGGCCACGGCCGCGCGGACCTCCGGCTTGATGGCTGCGCTGCCGCCGAAGTAGGTGACGCCTCCGATAGCGGCCTTGTTGGCGGCGATGGCGTCACGGACCGGTACGGGCAGCGAACTCGTCTCCACGAGCAGCAGCGGGACGCCGCCGCGGCCCAGGAACGGACCGGCTCCCAGGGCGTCGGGGAAGTTGCTACCCGTGGCGATGCCCGCCCCGCTCCACGACAGCAGTCCGGCGCCGGCGGCCCAATCGGCCACGGCCACTGACTGGGTGTAGGGGTCGGCCGCGCCCGCGACGCGGGTGGCACCCGGACCGAGGGTGACAAGGGTGGCGCCGCTCACGGAGGCCGGGGAGCCCACCACGGCGACAGAGGTCGCGCCGAGGTATGCGAGCGCTGATTTGACCTTGGCATTGACCGCTGCGGAGTTGTCGGTCAGCAGGACGGGGCGCGTGTGCGCGAAGGCCACCGGGCCTGCCAGCAAAGCGTCAGCGAAGGACCTGCCCGTGACCACGAAGGCTGCTTCCAGCG
>JBBILP010000180.1:0-2862 GCA_037444885.1 Actinomycetota bacterium
CAGACGCTCGAGTTCTTCCTCCGAGGAGGTGACGAGACGAATCTCGTCACCCTTCTTGTACGCCGCCCAGCCCTCTTGGACGCGATCCGGGTTCTGGCGTCTGACATAGCCGTTGCGGTGAAATGCCTCAGCAAGTTGCCGGGCGACCTGGGCTTGTGGGTCCATCGCGCTCCTTCAGCAGTGCACCGAACGTGTTTGAGATGAGCAGCGAGCGAAGCGAGTCTAACGATCCGCTTGTTCGCTGAGTCCCGGCCTACATGGGCGGGCGGATGCGCACCAGCCCCGGCGATACAACGGTGAACGCTGCGGGCATCTCACCCGCGTGTTCGTCGAGGGTCTTCGAGACGAGGATCGCCTTGTCGTGCGGCGGAAGGCCGGAGAGCCTGAGCAGGAGCACGCCGGTCGCGACGCGCCCCAGCCGGAACACCAGCTCGCCGAAATCCTTGTCCACAGTGACGAGCAGACGACCGTCCTCGTTGGCGCGGCCGAGTACCTCGTCGTCGGTGATACCTGGGGCAAGCTCGGCGACGTACTCGACGTCGTAGCCGTCGAGCCTGAGCCGCTCGACTATCTGGGCGTCGACGCCTTCGTCCGCGAGCAGTCTCACGCCGCCGGCCCGGAGATCGGGTAGGCGACGTCGGCCTTCAAGGCTTCGGCTCCGAAGCGCACGGCTGCCAAGACGCCCTCGCGGGTGAGCCGAGGGTGGGCCTCGAGTATCTGCTCGATCGTCTCGCCGGCGCCAAGATCCTCGAGGATGGCCTCAACGGTGACGCGGGTTCCCTCGACGACCGGCTTGCCCATCATCACGTCGGGCGCCGACACGATCCTCTGTGCAGTCACTGCGAAACACCTCCTTGCGTAGCGCAAGTGTACTACCATTGCAGCGGCGATGCGGCTGTCGGGAATCTCAGCGAACTGCGCGCTTCAGCGACGGCTGAAGCGCGCCGGGCAATGTGGAGGCTCCGAGATTCCAGGAGGAGCCGATGCCCCGAGGAACCAAGTACCCGCAGGAGCTGCGTGACAGAGCGGTCAGGATGGTCGCCGATCTCGATGAGCCCGGCGCGATCCGGCGTGTGGCCGACAAGGTGGGCGTGCACGACGACGCGCTTCGCTCCGGCCGTTCGGCTTGAACGGAATGGTGTTCGGCTTCGATCGTTACGCTGTTCGCCTTCGGCGGAATCCGCATCCCCGCCAGAGTCCGCACGTGTAGTCGGCTAGGCGACCGCCTCCACGCGCACGACCTCGGGAATCTCCTGCTTGAGCACTCGCTCAACGCCGTTCGCCAGCGTGAGCTGAGACATCGGACATCCCTTGCATGCCCCCACCAGTCTGACCTTCACGACTCCGTCCTCGGTCACTTCCACGAGTTCTACGTCGCCGCCATCCGCTTGGAGAGCGGGACGGATCTTGTCCAGCGCACCCTGCACGCTAGCCTGGTCCATGACTCTTCCCTTCGTCGTCCGACCCGATTCCAAGACGGGTTCTGCTGTTTGCACAGGCGGCCCAGCCGCCCACTCACGGGATGATACCACAATCCTGACTGAATCAATCAGCATTGCAGCGACGACCGTACCACTCCGTGCAACCGGCGATTGCGATCACCCGGTTGACCTGTTGGTGGCCGACGCGCGCCGCGAAAACAGAGAGCCGCCGAGTGTGTTCAGCGACGTCCTACTCTCCCACGGCCTGACGCCGCAGTACCATCGGCGCTGGAGGGCTTAACTGCCGAGTTCGGAATGGGATCGGGTGTACCCCCTCCGCCATAATCACTGAACACACGCGACGGCTCTCGTCGTTAGCGTGTCCGCATATGCGGTTGTCAAGCGCTCCGGGTTACATCGCACCCTGAGAGCTGCATAGCGCGCGGCGCGGCATTGAATAGAAGATCAAGACCTCGGCCAATTAGTACCGCTCGGCTGAACACATTGCTGTGCGTACACCTGCGGCCTATCAACCTCGTAGTCTACGAGGGGCCTTACCTGGTTGACCCAGTGAGAGACCTCATCTTAGGAAGAGCTTCCCGCTTAGATGCTTTCAGCGGTTATCTCGACCGAACGTAGCTAACCAGCGGTGCCACTGGCGTGACAACTGGTACACCAGAGGTTCGTCCGTCCCGGTCCTCTCGTACTAGGGACAGCCTCCTTCAAGTCTCTTGCGCCCACGGTGGATAGGGACCGAACTGTCTCACGACGTTCTAAACCCAGCTCGCGTACCGCTTTAATTGGCGAACAGCCAAACCCTTGGGACCTACTCCAGCCCCAGGATGCGATGAGCCGACATCGAGGTGCCAAACCCTCCCGTCGATGTGGACTCTTGGGGAGGATCAGCCTGTTATCCCCGGAGTACCTTTTATCCGTTGAGCGACGGCCATTCCACTCTGAGCCGCCGGATCACTAGAGCCGACTTTCGTCTCTGCTCGACTTGTAGGTCTCGCAGTCAAGCTCGCTTATGCTCTTGCACTCTACGATCGATTGCCAACCGATCTGAGCGAACCTTACGCGCGCCTCCGTTACCTTTTGGGAGGCGACCGCCCCAGTCAAACTACCCACCTGACACGGTCCTCCGCCCGGATTCACGGTGCGGAGTTAGACCTCCAGCTTGCCGAGGGTGGTATTCCAACGTCGGCTCCACGAGGGCTTGCGCCCTCGCTTCATAGCCTCCCACCTATCCTCTACACGACAAACCAAAGATCAATGTCAAGCTGTAGTAAAGGTTCACGGGGTCTTTCCGTCCTACCGCGGGGAATTCGCATCTTCACGAATAGTGCAATTTCGCCGAGTCTACGGTTGAGACAGCGCCCAAGTCGTTACGCCATTCGTGCAGGTCGGAACTTACCCGACAAGGAATTTCGCTACCTTAGGA
>JBBILP010000181.1:0-2849 GCA_037444885.1 Actinomycetota bacterium
AGCGCCTGAATCGCGAGGGGATCGTGGTCGCTCGCCGCACAGTGGCGCGCCTCATGCGCGAGCTGGGACTTCGCGGTGTGCGTCGAGGCAGGAAGTGCCGCACCACCGTGCCCGGCGAGAGGGCCGTGCGTCCGGCGGATCCGGTGTGCCGCCTGTTCGTCGCCGGCTGCGCATTCCGGTGAAGCCGATCACCTGTTCCACGGCAAGCCGGACATCGTTCCGATCGAAGCCGGACACTTCTGAACCAGGCGACGCTTCGTACATGCAGAGTGACGCGGTGTCCGGCTTCAGGTCAACTTCCGCGGGCGTTTCGGGGCTTCCTTGCGCATGGAACCTCCCTTCAGATCGATCCTGACCGCTCTGTGGACGAGACGGTCCAGCAGGGCGTCGGCGACGCTCGGATCGGCGATCAGGCGGTGCCACTCGGAGACGGGGAGCTGGCTTGTGATGATGGTGGAAGCGCGTCCGGCGCGGTCGTCGACGACGTCCATGAGGTCGTTGGCGGCCTGTACGTCAAGCGCGGAGATGCCCCAGTCGTCCAGGATCAACAGGTCGACCTTGGCGATCTTCTCGAGCGCTTTGAGGTAGCTGCCGTCGGCCCGCGCGAGGGTGAGCTCGAAGACGAGCTTGGGCACGCGCTTGTACAGAGCCGTGTGTCCACACCGGCAGGCCCGGTCGGCGATCGCGCAGGCGAGATAGGTCTTGCCGAGCCCGGTCGCCCCCGTGACGATGATGTTGCCGGCGGAGCGCAGGAACGACAGCTCGGCCAGGTCGGCCACGACCGCCCGGTCCAGTCCCCTGGCCGCCGCGAAGTCGATCTCCTCGATGCTCGCATCGACCTTGAGCTGCGCGTTCTTCAGACGCCGGGCGAGGCGCCCCTGCTCGCGGGCGGTCCACTGATGTTCCACGACGAGCGAGAACCGCTCCGCGAAGCCGAGTGCGGGGTCTCCCGTGCGTGCGAGTTCGGCGGTGAAGGCCTCGGCCATGGGACCCAGGCGCATGTCGTAGAGCCTCTCGATGGTCAGTGCGGTGTTCATGCGCGCGTTCTCCTCCTCGGTCCGTGTCTCAGACGTAGTAGCCCGGGCCGCGCACGTTGTCGTGATCCGGGCCGGGGGGCGGCGCCTTCGGTGGGTCCAGCTCGACGGCGTCCAGGCCGGCCTCCAGGATCGAGCGCACCGAGCGGTAGCGGTTCGCACCGGAGGCGAGCGCCCGGGCGCATGCGGCCTCGAGGCGGTCCTCGCCGTACCTGCGCCCGAGCGCTATGAGCCCGAGGCAGTTCCTGAACCCCAGTTCCGGGTGTGGGTAGGAGGCCATGATCCTGGCCGCGAACTCCTCGCAAGCCGGCCCGCTTCGCGCCGCCCACGACCCGATGCGCTCAGGTGTCCACGCGGCCCACTCGCGATGCGTGGAGGGCATGTGCGCGGGGTCGGTCGAACCCCGTCCCCGCGAGTGGCTGCGCACGTGGAGCGCCACGCGCTCGCCTCTGTGGTAGACCTCCACCGTGGTCGCGTCGAGAAACACCCCCACGCTCTCCCCGATCAGACGGTGCGGTACCGAGTAGCGGTGACCATCGACCTCGACGTGGTAGTCGATGTGCACCTTGGCGCTCTTGTGGCGGCGGTAACGGTAGGGCGCGGGCGGAAGAGCCCTGAGCGTCGCGGCCTCGAACTCCTCGAACAGACTCCTCCGGGACCCGGCGAGCTTCTTGAACGGACGGGTGTTGACCACCTCGAGCAGCCCGGCGATCGCGGTGTTGAGCTCGGCGAGCGAGAAGAAGGTGCGATTGCGCAGGGGTGCGAGGATGAGGCGGTAGGCGATGAGGACGCCGGTCTCCACCTTGGCCTTGTCCCGCGGCTTGCGCACGCGGGCCGGGAGCACCGAGCACCCGTAGTGCGCGGCCAGGTCAGCGTAGTCGGGGTTGATATCGGGCTCGTGACGGTCAGGGCGTGCGACCCCGGTCTTGAGGTTGTCGCACACGAGCAGCGCCGGGGCGCCGCCGAAGTAGGTGAACGCATCGGCATGTCCCGTCAGGAACGACTCGATTCCCTCGTCGCGAAACGCCTTCACGTAGGTGTAGCTGCTGCCGCCGAGCACCGCCACGAACAGATGTGCGTCCGCGATCTCGCCGGTGTCACCGTCGATGAGGGGCACGGTGTCACCGGCCCAGTCCACGAACATCTTCTCGCCGAAGACGTGCTCGAAGCGCATGACCGGGTCGGCCTTCTTCGCCCAGGCACGATAGCGCTCGCAGAACCAGCTGTAGCCGTAGCCGTCCGGGTGCTCGGCCCGGTACTCGTGCCACAGCAGCTGCAGCGTCATGTGCCTGCGGGAGAGCTCGGTCCGCACGTGGGACCAGTCGGGCTCACGCGGATCGGGAGCGGCAGAGCCGTGGTCGCGGTAGAGCACGCGCTCCAGCGCCGCCTCAGACATCGGCTCCACGTCAGCCCAGGTGAGCCCGGCCGCCTTCAGGCGCGAGAGCGCATCGGACGCCGTCGAGCTCGAAACGCCGAGCACACGCCCGACGGCGCGGCCCGACAGGCCGGAATCGGCGAGTCTGCAGATCTCTCTTGTCTTTCGCATGGACAGTCTCCTGTTGGGCATCCGCACCCTCTCCCGTCGTGATCGGATAGACGGGGTCGAGTGTGGTGCCTTCGGTCCATGCGTCGCGAGGATTCAGATCGCTACACGATTCCGCTCAGAGGGGACGGATTCGTCCGGCTTCGCGGCGGAACCGTGTCCGGTTTGCACCGGAATGCTGTCCGGCTTGCGGCGGAACGGTGTCCGGCTTCGCGTGGAACGGGTGTCCGGCTTCGACCGGAATACGCATTACATCGTGCATTGTATTCCAA
>JBBILP010000182.1:0-2847 GCA_037444885.1 Actinomycetota bacterium
CGTCGTCTCGGCGGCCGACGGCCCGATGCCCCAGACCCGCGAGCACATCCTGCTCGCCCGTCAGGTCGGCGTGCCCTACATCGTCGTCTTCCTCAACAAGGTGGACATGGTGGACGACCCTGAGCTGCTCGAGCTCGTCGAGATGGAGGTGCGCGAGCTGCTCACCGAGTACGAGTTCCCCGGGGACGACGTGCCGGTCATCAAGGGCTCCGCGCTCAAGGCTCTCGAAGGCGATGAGGCATCTGTCGGCTGCGTCGACGAGCTCATGGACGCCATCGACACCTACATCCCCGAGCCCGTCCGCGACATCGACAAGCCGTTCCTCATGGCCATCGAGGACGTCTTCACCATCACCGGCCGCGGCACCGTGGCCACCGGACGCGTCGAGCGCGGCGTGGTCAAGGTCAGCGACGAGGTCGAGATCGTCGGTCTGCACGACGAGACCCGCAAGACGGTCGTGACAGGCGTCGAGATGTTCCGCAAGCTGCTCGACCAGGCGCAGGCCGGGGACAACATCGGCGTGCTCCTGCGCGGCATCGCGCGCACGGAGATCGAGCGCGGCCAGGTGCTGTGCAAGCCAGGCTCGATCACCCCGCACACGGAGTTCATGAGCCAGGTCTATGTGCTCACCAAGGAGGAGGGCGGACGGCACACCCCGTTCTTCGACGGCTACCGCCCGCAGTTCTACTTCCGCACCACGGACGTGACCGGCATCGCGCACCTCCCCGAGGGGACCGAGATGGTCATGCCCGGCGACAACATCGAGATCCGCGGCGAGCTCATCGCTCCGATCGCGATGGAAGAGGGCCTGCGTTTCGCCATCCGCGAGGGTGGCCGCACCGTCGGCTCCGGCCGCGTTACGAAGATCCTGAAGTAGCGGGGGCCGTAGGACACACACCACGAGACCCGGTCCTGCGCCGGGTCTCGCATGGGACGCGGAGGACGCGTTCGCGCCGGTCAGAGACGTAGGGCGCGAGTTTGACACCGCAAATGAGCGGGTGATAGGGTATGCCGCGTTCGCGGGCCAACTGTTACGTGTACCGCCAGCGCGGACACTAGGAGGACGTATGAGAACGCTCGTCACCCTTGCATGCACGGAATGCAAGAGGCGGAACTACACGACCAACAAGAACAAGCAGAGCAATCCGGAGCGCATCGAGTACAAGAAGTACTGCAAGTGGTGCGGCACGCACACGATGCACCGGGAAACGCGCTAAGGCGCGAGTTCGGAGGTTGGACGCAGGCCAGTAGCTCCAATTGGCAGAGCGCCGGTCTCCAAAACCGGATGTTGGGGGTTCGAATCCCTCCTGGCCTGCCAGAATCAAACGCAGCGAAGAGCGTGGCGTTCGCAATCGGATAGGTGTCGTCACTGAGGCGACGGATGGACGGAATGGTTATGGCGTCAAACGCCAAGTCGGCACGACCGAACATCATCAAGCGCTTCACCGGGTACATCGGAGACGTGCGCTCCGAGATGAAGCGCGTCGTGTGGCCTCAGCGCGACGAGGTCATGAATTCCAGCATGGTGGTTATCACCACGTTGGTCATCTTCACGCTCATGATCGGACTCGCGGATCAGCTCGTGATCCAGATCGTCCGCCTGATCGGCAACCTGGGTGGCGGGTGATCGAGTGGCGAAGAAGTGGTACGTCATCCACACCTACTCGGGGTATGAGAACAAGGTCAAGACGAACCTCCTGCACCGCATCGAGTCGATGGGGATGCAGGAGAAGATCTTCGACGTGTTCATCCCGAAGGAGAGCGTGACCGATCTCAAGGCCGGCGGCCGCAAGGTCACGCAGGAGAAGAAGGTCTTTCCAGGATACATCCTGGTGCAGATGGAACTGGACGATGACTCCTGGTACGTGGTGCGAAACACGCCGGGCGTCACCGGGTTCGTGGGAGCCCAGGCGAAGCCGGTCGCCCTCTCGCGGGCCGAGGTCGACAGAATACGCAAGCGCGTGACTGCCGGCGCCAAGCCGAAGACGATGACCGACTTCCTAGAGGGGATGGCGGTGAAGGTGACCGGCGGACCGCTGGCCGACTTCGACGGAGTCGTCTCGGAAGTGAATGCGGATCAAGGCAAGGTCAAGGTGATGGTCTCGATCTTCGGCCGAGAGACCCCTGTGGAGCTTGGCTTCGACCAGGTAGCGAAGTTGTAGGAAGACCTACGGGAACGGACGTGCCCGGGTGATGAGCCCAGGGAGCTTCTCGCGTTACCGCGCCTGAGGGAGAAGTACGGCAAGCGCGCCGAGTGCGCACGTGAAGGGTGTGAACGACATGGCCAAGAAGGTCATCGGATACATAAAGCTGCAGATACCCGCTGGCCAAGCGAATCCAGCGCCACCGGTCGGACCGGCTCTCGGTCAGCACCAGGTCAACATCATGCAGTTCTGCCAGGCTTTCAACGCGGAGACGCAAAGTCAGCAGGGGACCATCATCCCGGTCGAGATAAGCGTCTACGAGGATCGATCGTTCACTTTCGTCACCAAGACGCCGCCGGCGGCAGTTCTTCTCAAGCAGGCGGCTGGAGTCGAGAGCGGGTCGGGTACGCCCAATAGGACGAAGGTCGGCTCGGTCACAAAGGACCAGGTAAGGCAGATCGCTGAAACGAAGATGCCCGACCTCAACGCAAACGACGTCGATGCCGCTTCGCGCATCATCGAGGGAACCGCGCGGTCGATGGGCATCACGGTAGAGTAGAGCCAGAGCCGCCCATCAATGGAGGGGCGGCATCAGGTCCGGTCGGCGTCGCCGACATCGAGTGGGAGGGCGCAAGCCCGCTGACCACAAGGAGGCAGTTATGAGGATCGGAAAGCGGCTGACAGAGGCCGCCGAACGTGTCGA
>JBBILP010000183.1:0-2847 GCA_037444885.1 Actinomycetota bacterium
ATGTTGTCGTTTAGCGGCCGGTACGACTCCCGGTATCTGCCGCCGAGGATATAGTTGATCGTCTCGTGGCTGAAGCCCGCCACCATGTCCATGACCTGGTCGGGGATTTCCACGACACCTCGGTTGGGGAAGTTCGCAATGGCGCTTCTGAGCAGCTCCTTGGCGGTCTCGACCGCGGTGCCAGGCTCAAAGGCGAGGTGTTGGACGCCTGTTATCTGAGCCTTGTCCGCGGTAGTGAACAGCAGGGTGTGGTAGCACTTGGTCATCTCGGGCAGGCTCTCCAGGCAACACTGCACGTCGAAGACCATCGTATCGACGGCGCCGGTGGCGATAGCCAGCTCCTGCTGGACATAGTTGCCCGCGATCGGTATGCCGTGACGCATGAGTATCTCGTTCGCCGTGCAGCAGATGCCGGAGATGTTGATGCCGGTGGCTCCCACGGACCGCGCGAGTTCGGCCAGTTCCGGATCGCGCGAGGCTATCACCATGGCTTCGGGGACCGCCGGATCGTGACCGTGTACGACGACGTTCACCTGGTCAGCCTTTAGCACTCCGAGGTTGACCTGCGACCTCACGGGAACTGGCGTGCCGAAGAGGATGTCCTGCAGCTCCGTCGCGATCATCGAGCCGCCCCATCCGTCGGCGAGCGCGGTCCTAGATGCGTGAAAAAGGATGTTCCTGAAGTCCTGATCCACGCCTACGCTGGTGCGGTGCAGTGTCTCGGCAATCTCCCGGTCGATGCCGCGAGGAGCGATGCCGAGCTTCCGCCAGCGCTCCTGTCTCTTGGCGGGCGCCCTCGAAAGGAGCGTGAGTTCGCCATGCTGCTTGCCGAACTCCCCAAGGACCTTCTCGCCTAGCTCGAGTGCGATCTCGGACTTGTCCCTGCCCGTCACGTCGATTCCGAACTCTGTGGCTAGCGAGCGCAGCTTGCGAACGTCCCTGATCTCATATCCTGGCGCCTCGCCTTTCGCCGTGGCGATGAAAAGCTCCACGACCTCGCGAGCATGATCGGAATGCGCAGCAGTGCCAGCCGCGATCATCCGGGCGAAGTTGCGGGCCGCGACTGTGGCGGCCGTGGCGCCGCACACGCCGACCTGTGGGGCGTCCTTGTCGTCGGTGACTCGGCACGGACCTAGGCCGCAGACAGAGCAGCAGAGCCCCTTCGAGCCGATAGGGCATGGCTTTGAGGTCTGCGCTCTGTGGAACATCGTAGAAACGCCGTCCTCAGTCGCCTTGGCCAGCATCTGCTTGCTGGCTTCGCACGTGGTGAAGTGGCTCCAGTCTTGGCAGCTCGAACAGCTAGAGTCGCTCATCCTTGTCTTCCTCCTCATGCCTTGACGGCAGGCGACGATTCGACGCTTACGTGGCGGTACCGGAGGATCCCGGCGCCGATTTGCGGGTCCGCGCCGAGCAAGCTCCTCAGATGCGCCGACCAGCGCGGAATGAACACGAGTCCAGGAGGCAGCGACTCCAGCGCCCTGACGACGATGTCAGCGTGGCCCGTCTGGGATGTGACCCTCGCCATCGAGCCCTCGGCCAGGCCGAGCGAAGCGATGTCCTCTGAGCTCACACCAAGGAAGTCGTTGTCGCTTTCGAGAACGGACAGCTCGGAGTGGCGGGTCAACAGGCCGGTGTCGAAGTGGAACCGCGTCCCGCCCGCGAGCAGCAGCATGCGTGTCCCGTCCGTAGCTTCTTGCGCAGGACGGGAATCCTGCGCGGTGGTGAGCGTTCCCGCCCCTGGAGCGGCCCTCCGTCGGCTGGTAAGTACGGCCTCGACGTCACTGCTGCAGGAATCGTGGTTCTCCCACGGCCATGTTCCGCCTAGATGCTCCGCCAGTCTGCCGAGAATACCAACGTCCGGTTCAAACCCACTGTCCCGCATGGCGTGCTGCCTCAGCAGTCGGCCTTCGACGTTGACCCTGGTCCCGGGTGCCTCGGCGAACGATGCTGTCGGCAATACCACGTCGGCGACGCTGGCCGTCTCGGACAGGAACGAGCTTGCCACTATGAGGAGGTCCAGCGACGACAGCCTTGTCTCGAGCGCCAGGCCCGAGGCCGACCCAAGCGGGTCGTCGTCCCAAATGACCAAGGCTTTGATCGCGTCGGAAGTGAGCATCTCCGCGGCCGTCATCTTCGCGTCGCCGAGAAGCTCGCGATGGCCGCGTACGTTGCTCGTGATGGTAGCGGGGAGAATACTCCTCTCAAGGTTGCCGAGCAGCAGCGCAAGGTCGATGACCCCGGTCATGAGGCCAGTGTCGTCCTCTGCCGGCACAACGAACACCGTGCGGGCCTTCGTCTCCGTCAGCGAGGTGGTCAGTGCGGCGAGCTCCTCAGCGGACAGTCCCGTATCCCTCTCGGCCGCCGCCGCATCCAGACTGCTGACGCGGTCCCGGCACTCGGAGGCCGCTGTGCCGTCTTCCACGGACTCCAGGACATGGCCGCCCGAGTCAAGCACGGCCTTCGCCGCGAGGGCCACAACAAGTCCCTCGGTTCCTGGGCGAGGCCGGATGTGCACGTCTGCGCGTCTCGCAATCCCACTACGGCGCGGGTCGATAACCACCAGGCGGGCTTTCCGGTCCTTCGCCCTCGCGATCCACGCGCCGATGGCTGGGTAGTCTGCGGTCACATCCGCCCCCACGACGACGATCAGGTCGGCATCGGCGACGTCCTCTGCGGTGGCTGTGATGGACAGGTCACCGAATCTCTCGACCAACGCCGAGAGTGCGGCGTACCCGTATGGCCTGGCGGAGCTGTCGATGTTCCTGGTCCCGAGCGTGTTCGTGGCAAGCTCACGCAGAGCCCAGGCCGTCTCGTTCGCCGCTCCGGAACCCACTATCAATCCGATTG
>JBBILP010000184.1:0-2847 GCA_037444885.1 Actinomycetota bacterium
GGGTCTTCCAGCACGCCCTTAGGGGTCGAGACGGTCCGCATCAAGTGTTGCGTCGTGGGGGATGCCTGCCCAGTTGTGAGCCCGTATATCTGGTTGTTGTGCGAGATGTAGGTCATACGCACATTCCGTCGCAGCGAGTGCACGTAGTGCCCAAGCCCGAGTCCGTACCCGTCTCCATCGCCAGCCTCCACGATCACTTCGAGATCCGGCCGAGTGAGTGCGAGCGCGGTCGCGACCGGCAGCGCGCGACCGTGCAGGGCATGGAAGCCCTGACAGTCAAGGAAGTCGGCGCCGTTGCCGTGGCACCCGATGCCCCAAACGACGGAGAACTCATGCTTCTCCCAGCCGAGTTGCGAGAGAGCGCGCTTGAGCGCCTCCCACATGCCGAAGTTGCCGCACCCAGGACACCAAGTGGGCTTGACGGCAGATGCGAACTCCTTGACCTCAGGCACCGCGGTTCGCCTCCTTCGGGTAGATGTAGCCGCTCGGCGCGACATCGACCTCGCGTCCCGCCAGGCGCATGAGCTCCGCGTAGATCTGCTCCGGGCTGAACGGTCGCCCATCGAAGCGGTGTAGCGAGTGGTCGACGTCGAGCAGGCAGTGTTCGCGAATCAGGCCGCGCAGCTGGCCCGTGGCGTTGCCTTCGACGCATAGCGTCGTCTTCGCGTCTCGGATGAAGGTGATCACCTCATCGGCGGGGAACGGCCATACGGTGACGATTTGGAGGGCGTTCACCCCGAGGCCGTCCTTCTCGCACCAGTGCATCGCCTGCAGCGCCGGCATCTTCGTGGTTCCGAAGAAGACGAGCGAGATCTCAGCGTTCTCGGGTCCATGGCGCTGGGAAGGAGGGACGAAGTCCCGGGCCAGATCGAGCTTCCGAAGGCGCTTGGAGTTCTGGGCGACGCGCATGTCGGCGCCCTCCGCAGCCCAGCCGCGCTCGTCGTGCTCGTACGAGTTGACTACCTGCTCGGCACCGATTACGCCTGGTAGCGCACGCAGCGAAACGCCGGAGTCCGTGACGGCGTAGCGAAGGTAACCCTCAACCCGACCTTCAGTCACCATCTCGCCACGGTCGACCTCTACCTCTGACGTATCGAATCTCGGCACGGATTGCCGATTGTCGGAGAGGTAGCTGTCGCCGAGAAGGATGACGGGCGTCTGAAGGCGGTCGGCCAGGTTGAACGCCTGCCAGGTGAGACGGAACGCCTCCTCGCGGTCGCCCGGCGCCAGCACGACTCGTGGGAACTCTCCCTGTGCCGCGTGGATGGCGAAGCGGACGTCGCTCTGCTCTGTCCACGTCGGCAGACCCGTCGCGGGGCCTGGGCGCGTGAAGAGCCCGACCACGACCGCCGATTCGGACGCGCCGGCAAGCCCCAGGGCTTCCACCATCAGCGAGAAGCCGCCCCCCGAAGTGGCGCACATCGCCCGCGTTCCGCCGAACGCGGCCCCGACCACCATGTTCATAGCGGCGATCTCGTCCTCGGTGTGCTTGACGATCACGCCTTGGGACTCGGCGTTCGCCGCCATCACGTGGAGGAGGCTTGAGGCCGGCGTCATCGGATACGCGGCGTACAAGCCTATGCCCGCGGCCAGCGCTCCTAGTGCGATCGCCTCGTTGCCGTCGACGAGGATTCGGTCGGCTTCCACCTCGACCGGCTCCAGTTTGTAGGGGAAGTCGCACGTCACGCGGTTCGCGTGCTCGTATCCGGCGGCCGCGACCGCGACGTTGACCTCGGCAATCTCGGGCGCCTTGTGCGCGAACTGCGCCTTCAGCGAGTCGGTGAGGTACGACAGCGGGAATCGCATGTGTCCGAGAACCGCGCCGAGAGCCGCCACGTTGCGCATGATCTTCTCGCCGCCGGCTTCGTGAACGATGTCATCGAGCGGTATTGGCACGAGGCACGTTCGGTCCGAGTCAAGAGCACCCGGGTCGGAGTTCTTCGGATCGAAAACGAGTGCACCGCCGTCCGTGAGCTCGTCCTTGTGCGCGTCGATCGTCGCCTGGTCGAGCGCGACTAGGACGTCTACTGGCAGCACGTGCGAGAGGAGCGTGCCGCGTCCCACGCGTACGTGGTAGACGTTGTGGCCACCCTTGATCAGCGAGGGGTACTCGGTCAGGTCGAAGATGTCGAGGCCCGCCCGCGCGAACGAACGGGCTAACGTCTGACCCGCCGCTTTGATGCCGAATCCCGCCGGGCCACCGATCTTGATGCGGACCTCATGCTCTTGGGCCATGTGGCTGTCCTTCCAGGCGGGTGTCGTCGCCCTGTTTCTTCCCATCTGTCCGCGCAGGCCGGACGTCAAGGCATTCTCCCACGTTCACGAGGACAGCAGCGCCCTCGCGCGACGCACCCGTGTCTGCGCCTGGCAGCGCCCTCGCGCGACGCACCCGTGTCGCCGCGCCGCATCGTCCGTCAGCAACCCGGGACGTGCGATAATGTCTTGCCCACTCGGCGTGGCGGGACCCGCTGCGACGGGCGGTCCATCGAAGGGAGCCATCGGGTGTCGACGGTCGTTGTAGGCGTGACGGGCTGCATCGCCGCGTACAAGGCGTGCGAACTCGTGCGCGAGCTCCTGCGCGGTGGAGCTCGCGTCAAGGTCGTCATGACCGAGGCCGCCACGCGATTCGTGGGGCCGGCGACGTTCCGGGCGCTCACCGGAGAGCCGGTGGCGACATCGCTGTGGGAGGATGCCGGCTCGGAGCGGGTGCATCACATCTCGCTTGCCGAGGAGGCGAAGGTGTTTGTGATCGCGCCCTGCACGGCGAACGTGATGGCGAAGCTGGCCTGCGGTCGCGCCGACGACATCTTGACCACGACTGCCCTCGCCACCGAGGCGCCCCTGGTG
>JBBILP010000185.1:0-2829 GCA_037444885.1 Actinomycetota bacterium
AAGAGTGATGTGGCGCCACCCTCCCCGAGTCTAGCGCGACCAAGGCGGTCTAGGCGAAACCGCATAGCGTTGGTGCCACGCAATTCGGCGAACGGCCATCAATCAGGACGCTCGGTCCCCTCAACGCGATTGTCGCTTCGGTGAGCGTTGCCAACCAGGGCAATCATCCAGTTCGTCCGAAGGTCGTACCTGCCATGACTGCCGTCGGAGCCGTGGTCCCTGAGGACTTCTCGCACCACTAGGGTACGATTGCGGTTCATCCCACGGTCGTCGGCTGCCGGCATGAGCGAGTCTCAGACGGGGGTCTTACTCGGCCTTTGCAGGTTGTGCCGTCTGATGAAGCGCCACTTGTACGCCGAGACGTCGCGCCAGTCCTGCCGGATGCGCTGCCCGCTCCCCGGCGCTTCGATAACCATCGCGTTCCCGTAGGCATCGCCGTAGTAGTAGAGCACCACGTGTCCGGTTGCCGGCCCCGAGCTTCCGTCAGGGTCTGGGTAGCCGACGGCGTCCGCTTTGTCCACGGCCCCCCGCTGTATGCCGTACCAGTGCGTTGACGTCCTGAAGAGGTGCCAAGTCCCGTAGGGATGGTAGTCCTCCCAAGTTGCCGAGGCGCGCGGGACTTGCCACGCCTTGACCACCAGACCGGAGCAGTCGGCACCCATCCAGTTGCGGTCCCGAGTGCTCCATGCGGCGTGACCCCACAGGTACGGGCTGCCGACACCGGATCTGGCTATGCTGATGCAGCCATCGGGCGTGGCGCTGGGGCAGGTGCAGGCCCAAGCTCTCGCTGCCGGTGCCGCACCGTAGACCAGCGCGGCGGCGGCAATCAACAGGCCGATCGTCCTCGGCCAGGGAATCGCTGTTCTCATCGCTCATTCTCCCGTGTAGTCGCTGATCGGAACCAGCAGCCAGCGGAACACACTCACGCCTTCATGGGAGGGGGCCAGTTGGTAGAGGTCTCCGGATTCTGAGAGCGCGAACTTGCGTCGCGGTTCAGGAGTGTACGAATCGCTGGTCTGAATACGGCCGAGGAGTTCGCCTTCTCGAGAATACTTCGCCACGATCAGTCGGCCGCCGCCCTCGGATGCGGGCTGTCGGTCCGCGTATACGGCGTACACGACGAACGTGTTGCCTCGGTTGTCCCCGAAGACGTCAAGGACCGCACTGATCTTGCGCGCGGAGAAGCCGCGCAACTTGCGAATCTTGCCGTCAGGGGAGGTGACATCCACTGACAGGTTGTTCTCGTCCACCTTCCGCGCTCGTATCCGAGCTCCGGAGGACGTAGGCGTGCCGGTGCTCCGCGCCTCGGACTGCGTCGCGTCGTCGTAGGGGACACCCTGGAGTGTGCAGACGGCATGGTATGCCATACCGTCCGGTGACGGCACCTCGACGCAGACGTCGTTGCCGTCCACATGGAGACGCCGTACGGTGCCGACCTCCGGCGAAATCGAAACAAACGAAACTGGGGTCGTTGAATCCACAGAGAAGATGACGAGGCGACGGTCATCGTGCGGCGACAGCGCGGCAAGTTGACCGCGCGAGACGACGATGTCGCGAAAGCTCCTGTCGGGCAGTGAGTACGACGCATCCTGCATCCCCTGCTCGAAGCGCAAGATGCGCGCATTCACGCTGTCAAGAACGTACACGCGTCCTGCGTCGTCCACAGCGAGCCCGTCCGGACCGCGTGCCTCGCCTTCGTAGTCGACACCTATCTGCCCGTCTCCCACTCCCCAGGCCGCGGTCGCCACGACGGACCTGGCGCCCATCTCGTCCCTGATATTCCCGTCCGGCAGACGCGTTCGGCGCAAAGCCGTGTCGCTCACTCCGACCGATACGGCCAGGCCCCAGGCCGTGGCGGCGGTTAGGACCGCGGTGACGGCCGTCGCCCACCCTATTACCTTCGTTCGCATGTTGCCTCCCCAAGACATCCCCACAGGTCTCGCCTGGGCGGCACGGGGTCGACCTTCCATCAAGAACCGCACCGCCCGCGGCGGGGTCGCGACACCGCTTGCAGTCTTGGGTAAGTAGCCAACCTCGGCCTTACCGTTTTCTAAACGCACTGGTGGTGATGCCCGTGTTCCGTGTCCGAGCAGGTGACGAAATGCCGTGGAATGGGCATGCTGACGACGTGGAAACGACATCTTCAGGGCTCGCTCTCCTGACGGATCTGTACGAGCTCACGATGGTTCACGGCTACCTGCGAGCGGGCCTCGCCGACACCGAGGCGGCGTTTCACGTCGTCTTTCGCTCCAACCCGTTCGAAGGTGGATTCGCGGTGGCGTGCGGGTTGGAGCCGGTGCTGCGCTACCTCACCGGACTTCGCTTCTCGGAGGCGGACCTCGAGTACCTGGCGACGCTTCGAGGGTCGGACGGCACGCGGCTGCTTCCCGACGATGTCTTGGCGTGGCTGAGACACTTCGAGCCCGCGCTGGACGTAGATATCGTTCCGGAGGGTTCTTTGGTGTTCCCGAACGAACCGATTCTGCGTGTCTGCGGTTCGCTGCCTCAGGCGCAGCTGGTGGAGACGACGCTGCTGAACGTCATCAACTTCCAGACGCTGGTTGCGACCAAGGCCGCGAGGGTCTGCCTGGCCGCCGAGGGAGATCCCGTGATCGAGTTCGGACTCAGGCGCGCGCAGGGAGCCGACGGTGGCGTCTCGGCGAGCAGGGCCGCTTACGTGGGTGGTTGCGCCGGGACCTCGAACGTACTCGCGGGCAGGATGTACGGGCTGCCTGTCATGGGTACCCACGCGCACTCATGGGTCATGGCCTTTCCGAACGAGAGGGACGCGTTCAGCGCGTATGCCGAGGCGATGCCCGGCAACTGCGT
>JBBILP010000186.1:0-2827 GCA_037444885.1 Actinomycetota bacterium
GATAGCCCTGGACGGCGAGGTGCTGTCGGGTGCTTCAGCGGTGGACGAGTCCGCGGTAACCGGCGAGTCGGTGCCGGTCGCGAAGAGCGAAGGGGACAGGGTGTTCGCGGGAACGCTGAACGCGTCCGGGATGCTGGAGGTGCGGGTAGAGGCACTGTTCAAGGACTCGACGCTGTCCCGCATCATCTACCTTGTCGAGGAGGCCCAGGCGCAGCGGGCGCCATTCCAACGTCTCGTTGATCGGTTCACCCGCTATTACACCCCAGCTGTCATCGTCCTGGCTGTCGCGATCGCCGTGCTGCCCCCGCTCGTGGGAAGCGCGCTCGGGGAGCCTCTGGGGGGTTTCCAGGAGTGGTTCCGTCGGGCGCTCGTGCTGCTGGTCGTGTCGTGCCCGTGCGCGCTCGTGATCTCGACACCGGTCGCGGTCGTCTCGGCGATCACCCGCGCGACTCGCGACGGAGTGCTCATCAAGGGCGGCGCCTTCCTCGAGGCCGCGCCCGGCATCTCGGTGGTCGCGCTGGACAAGACCGGTACTCTCACACTCGGCCAGCCCGAAGTAGCAGAGGTTGTCGCGCTGAACGGCAGGGACGGGTCATCCGTTCTGGCGAGCGCCGCCGCGCTCGAGGCAGGATCGACGCATCCGATCGCACGCGCGGTCGTGCGCGCGGCGGGCGACGGCGTCGAGGAACGCGAGGTGCGGGACTTCTTCGAGACGCCCGGCCGTGGCGTAAGCGCCAGCCTGGGCGGCGTCGCGTACTCGTTCGGCAGCGTCGCCCTGGCCGAGGAGTCCGGCGTGCTGACCGAAGCTGCAGCCGTCGAGGCCGAGCGCATGGAGCGAGACGGTCAGACCGTGCTGGTACTCTCGGCGGACGGCTCGGCGGAGGCGCTGATCGGCGTCGCGGACACACTGAGGCCGGAAAGCGCGTCGGTCGTATCGGCGCTTCGGCGGGCCGGAATCGCCCACGTGGTGATGCTGACCGGCGACAACGAACGCACCGCGCAATCCGTCGCGGCCCGCGCCGGCGTCTCGGAGTTTCGAGCGCGCCTTCTTCCGGAGCACAAGGTAGACGCGATCCGGGAGCTGCGGGAGGAATACGGTCCGGTGGCCATGGTCGGTGACGGCGTGAACGACGCTCCGGCGCTCGCGCTTGCGGACATCGGGGTAGCCGTGGGAGCCGCGGCGAGCGACACGGCGCTGGAAACCGCGGACGTGGCGTTAATGGCCGAGGGGCTGTCCGGCCTCCCCCCGTTCTTCTCGCTGGGGAGACGTACCGTAGTGAACATCTGGCAGAACGTCATCGTGTCCATCGCTGTCAAGCTCGCCGTGCTGAGCTTGGCGGTCTTTGGCGTCGCGTCGCTCTGGATGGCGGTGTTCGCCGACACGGGTGTAGCCTTGCTCGTGACGCTGAACGGTTTGCGACTGCTGCGCGCGCGTGCGTAGGCTGGGAAGGTACGGATAGGTGCCTGCGCGAAGTAACTAGCGGCGAGCGAGAACGAGCAGGCGCGACCAGCGAGAGCGACCAGGTGCGACCGGGTGCGACCAGGTGCGCCGACCTGACGCGGGGAGGGTGTATGAACGACGAGTTCATGCGATTGATGGCGGCATGGGCGCTCGTGCACGAGACGGCGGACGAGGGGTGGAAGGCGGCGGTGGCGCGCGGCGAGGGTCATGAGCCGGGCAAGATGGCCGAGAGCGCGGACGCATTCGTGGACGGGCTAGCGGCCGCTATCGCCGAGGAGAAAGAGCGCCTGAAGAGATCGCTCGCCGAGGGCGGTACGGAACCGCCGGGCAGTCGAGCGGATGTCTCTGGCAAGCTGGACGAGCTTCGCTTCGAGGTCGGCGAGTTGCGTGGTCGACTGGAAGCGCTGCAATCCTCGCTCGACGCCTTGCTGGCCGAGCGCGATCCGGGCGAGTAGCCGATGTCGGCCAGGTCGCGGAGGATCGCGACCGTACTGGGCGCACGGATGGCCCGCGCTCTCGTGCGCTCGCGGCTCGGTCTGGCTTCCCCGGCGCGACGTCGTGAGTCATTCGCGCGCGAGTTGCGCTTGGCGTTCGAGGACCTCGGCCCCGCCTTCGTGAAGGTGGGGCAGCTCATCTCGGTCAGGCCGGACGTCTTCTCGCCGGAACTCGTCTTCGAGATGGAGAAGCTGCTCGACGCCGTTCCGCCCGCTCCGTACGAGGCCGTGCGGGAGGTCATCCGATGTGGCCTGGGTCACTCGCCGGAGGAGCTGTTCGACGATTTCGATCGCGTACCGCTCGCCTCGGCGTCCATCGCCCAGGTCCACCGGGCGAAGCTGAAGAAGAGCGCCAGGCCGGTATGGGGTCCGGGGCTTCCAGCCGGGGCCAGTGTCGTCGTGAAGGTCGTGAGGCCCAACGCGGAGCGGTTGATCCTCTCTGACCTCCGGGTCGCCGAGCGGTTGATCGAGAGGTGGGTCCCGCGCCGGGTGTTGCGTTCGATCGATCTTGCCGCTCTGCTCGCCGAGTTCGCGCGATCGCTGCACCGAGAACTCGACCTCCGCAACGAAGCGAGGGTGGCCGACCGTTTCGGCTTCGACTTCCGGGACGACTCGATGGTGGTCGCGCCCCGTGCGGTGTGGCGTCTGACCTCTCGCCGGGTGCTCACGATGGAGCAGGTGGAGGGCTGGCGCCTCACGGAGATGGATGACGCCAGGCGAGCGGGCGTCGACGCGCATGCTCTTGCGGTGCACGGCGCCGAGGTATACATGCGTCAAGTCCTTGAGCTGGGGCGATACCACGCCGATCTCCATCCGGCGAACCTGTTCCTGACACCGGAGGGGCGTATCGCGTACCTCGACTTCGGAATCG
>JBBILP010000187.1:0-2809 GCA_037444885.1 Actinomycetota bacterium
AGGAGGGCATGCGCAGAATCGCATAGTTCCCCTCCTTGCCCATCAGCTGCGCCGAGGATCCCGCCGACCGGGCGATCGCGGCGCCCTTGCCCGGCTGGAGCTCGATGGCGTGCACGACGGTACCCGTCGGGATGTCCGCCAGCGCGAGCGCGTTGCCGGGCTTGATGTCGGACCCGAATCCGCTCGACACCAAGTCCCCGACCTTCAGACCCTTCGGAGCGAGGATGTAGCGCTTCTCGCCATCGCGGTAGTGCAGCAGCGCGATACGGGCGGTGCGATTGGGGTCGTACTCGATGGCGGCCACGGAAGCGGGCACACCATCTTTGTTGCGCTTGAAGTCGATGACGCGATACCGGCGCTTGTGCCCGCCACCCTGGTGGCGAGTGGTGATGCGGCCGTTGTTGTTCCTGCCGCCCTTCCTGTGCACCGGCTCGAGAAGCGACTTCTCGGGCGTCGTCTTGGTGATCTCCACGAAATCGGAGACCGTTTGAAAGCGACGACCCGGTGAAGTCGGCTTGTACTTCCTCAGTCCCATCTCTTCTCCTTCCGTCCGATTGCCGGCTCGTCTGGGACATGGCTGTGTGACCTTGGCCTCACAGCCGACGATGCCGACGCCGGACTACCACGGTGCCGGGTGGCTCTATCGCTCCCGGCACTACGGCGCGACCTTCTCGCGCCGGAACTCTACTGTGCCTCGAACAACTCGATCGCGTCCCCGGCCTTCAGGGTGACGACCGCCTTCTTCCATGACCGCGTAGTACCCTTGGCCCAACGCACACGACGAGGCTTGCCTCGCATGTTCATGGTGTTCACGTCCGTCACCGTCACGCCGAAGATCTCCGAGATCGCATCCGCTATCTGGGGCTTCGTCGCGCGCTTGTCTACCTCGAACGTGTAGCGGCCCAGCTCGATCAACTCGAATGACTTCTCCGAGACGATCGGCCGCCGAATGATATCGCGGGCATCCATTGTTACGCCAGCACCCCCTCAAGCCACTCGAGCGCGGGCTTCGTGAGCACGAGCGCCGTGTTGTCCACGAGATCGTACGTGTTCGCCTCGGAGGCGGTGATGACTCGCGCTTTGGGCAGATTCCGGAAGCTCAGGAGCGCGTGCTCGTCGTTGTTCTCGACCACGATGGTGACTCGGCCGGCGATGCCGAGGTTCGACAAAGCCTCCGAAGCGGCCTTGGTCGAGGGCGCGTCGAATGCGAAGCCCTCGACGATATGGAGGTCACCTTCGGCCTGCTTGGCCGAGAGCACACTCCGCATAGCGAGCTTGACGACCTTGTTCGGCACTTTGAACGCATACGAGCGCGGGTGTGGGCCGAATACCACTCCTCCGCCCTTCCACTGCGCGGCTCGCGTCGACCCCTGTCGCGCTCGGCCGGTGCCCTTCTGCCTGTACGGCTTGCGTCCGCCGCCGGACACCAGCCCGCGGGTCTTCGTGTCGTGGGTGCCGGAGCGGCGCGCCGCCATCTGGCTCCGAACGACCTGGTGGACGGCGAAGCTGTTGGGCTCGATCCCGAAAACGGATTCGGCCAGCTTGAGCGTGCCGACCTTCTTTCCGCTCGTATCCTTGACGTCTATCGATGCCATCTATCTTTGCTCCTTCTTGAGGACCGCCGAGGCGTCCTATGCCGTCCTGATCGTCAGCAGCGAGCCCTTGCCGCCGGGCACCGCTCCCTTCACGACCAGCAAGTTCTGCTCGGCATCGACGCGGACAACTTGAAGGTTGCGCGTCGTCACCGTGTGGTTTCCCATCTGGCCGGGCAGAGCAAGTCCCTTGAGCACTCGGGAGGGAGTGGCGCACATGCCGATGGACCCAGGCGCGCGATGGAAGTGCGATCCGTGCCCGCCGGGACCTCCGTGCATGTTGTGACGCTTCATCACGCCCGCGAAACCCTTCCCCTTGCCGGTGCCGGTGATGTTCACCATGGCGCCCGGCTCGAAGAGATCGACGGTGAGCTCCTGGCCGAGCTTGTATTCCTCGCCCGCTTCGACTTTGACCTCGGCAACGTGCTTCCGAGGATCGACGCCGGCCTTCTTGAAGTGTCCTGCCATCGGCCTGGTGACCTTGGATTCCTTGGTCTCGCCGAAAGCTATCTGGACGGCCTTGTAGCCGTCACGCTTCTCCGTCTTCACCTGGCACACGACGCAAGGACCGGCCTCGATGACCGTAACGGGGATGAGCTTGTCATCCTCGCTCCAGACCTGCGTCATGCCCAGCTTGCGCCCGAGCAGTGTCGTTGCCATTCCGTTCCACCTTCGCCTCGCGCGGTCTTGGGACCCGAGGGACTCCCTGTCCCCTCCCAGAGGACCGCTCTCTTGTGTCGACCGGCGGCGCCGATCGACTGGAAACCTGGTTCTACAGCTTGATCTCGATGTCCACGCCGGCCGGCAGGTCGAGTCGCATCAGCGAATCCACCGTCTTGGGCGTGGGCTCGAGGATATCGATGAGGCGCTTGTGCGTCCTCATCTCGAAGTGCTCCCGGCTGTCCTTGTTCACATGCGGCGACCGAATGACGCAATAGAGGTTGCGCTCGGTCGGCAGGGGAATCGGACCCGAGACTCTCGCGCCGGTCTTGGCGGCGGTCTCCACGATCAGTTTCGTGGACTGATCGACGATCTCGTGATCGTAGCCCTTGAGCCGGATGCGTATCTTCTGATTCGCCAACTTACAGCCCTCCGTGTGTGGGTCTGACGCGCCCGATTACTTCAGGATCTTCGTAACGCGGCCGGAGCCGACGGTGCGGCCACCCTCGCGGATGGCGAAACGCAGGCCCTCTTCCATCGCGATCGGAGCGATGAGC
>JBBILP010000188.1:0-2807 GCA_037444885.1 Actinomycetota bacterium
GACATCGGCGTGGCCGCACAGGCAGCGGACGGGCAATCGGCGGGAGCGCACGTGCAGAAATCGGGCGGTGCCTACACGCTCGGCGCGCTCGCGGACGAGAACGGCGTCGCAATGGCGGTCGCACACGAGCATGACATCGGGGTGTATGCGGGCGGGGTCCTGCCGGACGCGGAATCGAGGCGGTTGCACCCGTATAGCAGGATCGTGGCCGTCGCCCATCGCTACGTGAGTCTGACAAGCCCCGCCGAGGGCCAGCCCATGCGTCCCGACCACGCCGCGGCCCAACTCGTGCGTGAGGCGTCCGGAGGACCGTTGGACCCTGGCTACGCGCGACTGTTCGTGCAGGTGATCGGGATACTGCCGGTCGGGACGGTCGTCCGGCTCGCGGACTTCAGCATAGGCATGGTGCGAGCGCCCGGCGACGACCCCTTGCGCCCGATTGTGTGCCTGCTGCTCTCCCCGGACGGGACGACAAGACGCCCGCCCATCGACCTGAATCTGGCCGAGGACGACAGGGCGATCGTCGAGGTGATACCGAAGGAGCTGTTGGCGCTGGAGCCGTCGGAGCGGCTATAGAGTGCTCGACGAGTCGTCGGGCAGGACTTCGTTCATGCTCCCGGTGCGGTATCCGTTCAAGTCCTGCGCCGCCCACACGAACCCGGCGTTCCGTAGCGCCGATGAGACGTCCTTGCGCATGACCCATGCGCGCTCCTGATCGGCAGCGTCGACTTCGAGCCTAGCCACGTCGCCGTGTGCGCGGACGCGGAACTGACTGAGTCCCATTCCGCGCAGCTCGTCCTCGGCGGCGGCCACCCGCGCAAGACCGTCCTCGGTGATCTCCTGCCCGTAGGGGAAGCGCGAAGCCAGACATGCCATGGAGGGCTTGTCGGCGTTTGGAAGCCCCAGCATCTGCGCGAGAGCGCGGACGTCCTTCTTGGTCATACCTGCGTCACGCAAGGGGGAGACGACGCCGTGCTCGCGCGCCGCACGGGCACCCGGTCGGAAATCGGCAAGGTCATCGGTGTTGCTGCCGTCCGCGACGTGTCGCAAGCCCTTCGCGCGCGCGACGGTCTGCAGCATCGAGAAGAGCTCCGTCTTGCAGTGATAGCAGCGGTCCGTCGTGTTGGCGCGAAACGCGGGGTCGGCCATCTCGTACGTCTCTACCTCGATGAGCGTGAGTCCGAGCGCGGCGGCGACCTCGCGCGCACCCTCGATCTCGCTCGCGGGATAGGTGTCCGAGGTGGCAAGCGCCGCCATGCACTTGGCACCGAGAGCAGCGTGAGCCGCGAACGCGAGGAAGGTCGAATCGACCCCACCAGAGTACGCAACGAGCAGGCTACCAAGCTTCTTCAGTCGAGCGCGCAACGCGTCGTACTTGACGGCGGGATCGCCCACGCAGCCCTCCTCGGCGGGGGTGAAGGGAACTCGATTATAGCGCGATGTGGGGGCCATGAGCGTACATATCGGCGAGCTTCGGAGTCCCGTCGGGTCCGCACGGTCTTCTCGGGTATCTTAAGTACTGCAGGCGGCGTTTCGCGCACGGGACGGAGGGTCGGTCACTGTGTTCGTCGGACCAACGGAACTCCTGATCATCGTGGGGGTTATCGTCTTGCTCTTCGGGCCGGTGCTCGGCGTACTGGCTTGGGTGGCTTTCACTTTGAAGCGGGTCGGCGAAGATGCGCCCGCTCCTCGCGCGGCCAGGACTCTCGAGGGAGCCTCCGAGAGCACCTCCGCGCCGGATCCGACAGACCCCGCGGTGGCGATAGCGCGCGAGCGGTTCGCCGCCGGGGAAATCACTTCCGAAGAGCTGGATGAGATCCTGGGCGCGCTTGGGGAATGAGAACGGACGCCGGGGCGGTGATTCGAACGCCGCGTCGAAGTCGCGGCGGAGGGAGTTGAGTTCGCGATGATGTATGGACCAGGGTACGGCTTCGGGATGGGCTGGGCGGAGTGGCTGCTGGTCATGGGTGTCGGTGCGCTGGTGGTCATCGGCGGAATCATACTCATCGTGTGGTTGATATCCAAGGCAGCGGGCGGCACCGCAGTCGCACCTCCCCAGCACCAGGTCGGCGATCGCGCGCTGGAGCTCGCGAGAGAGCGCCTGGCTCGCGGCGAGATAGGTGTGGAGGAGTTCGAAGTCATCAAACGCACGCTTGGCGGCTAGGCGACGTCCGCGGGAGGCGTTTTCGGAGACGCGCGCCTAGCCGGGGACATCATCCGCGACGAGGTCGGGCGCGTTCTCGCACGTGCATGACGACATGGCCGAGCACACCGGGGTCGGTGGGCGCGCGGCCCGCCGCGTCGACTACTCGGAACACGTCGCGAGCAGTCCCGTCCACAGTTATGACCCGGGCGGACCTGATGTCCAATCCGAGTTCCGATATCGCATGCGCCACGTCATACAGCAGCCCCACGCGGTCGGGTGCGACGACGCGCACGACGGTTGCGTACCCGGGCGAGGTGTCCACGCTCACGTCGACGTGGATTCGCGAGTGTCGGGAGTCGTAGTGCTTCGCACGTTCGTCTAGACGTATGCGCAGCTCGAGACTGTCGGCTAGCGCGGCCCTTACGTAGCGTTCGAGCCGGGACCAGGTCTCGTGCTCCACAGGGGCGTCGGTCGCCGATCGTACCGTGAAGGAGTCCAGAGCGACGCCGTCGTGGGTCCCGTGCGCGTCGGAGGCGAGTATGTCGAGTCCCGCGAGCGAGAAGGCCCCGGCGACCCTCGCGAACAGGTCGCTGCGCTCGTGGGCGACCATCGTCACTTCGAACGTCTCCGGCGTCGGCCCGGAAGACACGCTGATGCGAAC
>JBBILP010000189.1:0-2768 GCA_037444885.1 Actinomycetota bacterium
CTGCGGCTTCCCGAAGCGCAGCGAGAGCGAGTACGACGTCTTCGACACCGGTCATGCCTCGAATTCCCTGTCCGTCGCTCTCGGCCTTGCGAGCGCGCGCGACGCGCGTGGTGGGAACGAGCTGGTGTGTGCCGTTATCGGAGATGGGTCGCTTACGGGAGGAATGGCCTTCGAGGCGCTGAACCACATCGGGCATCTCGGCAAGAAGGTCGTCATCATCCTCAACGACAACGAGATGTCGATCGCCCGCAACGTGGGAGCGCTCTCTTCCTATCTGGCTCGCGCCCGTCTGGATCCCCGGTACATGCGGCTGCGCGACGACGTGGAGGCCATGCTCGCCAAGACGCGCATCGGAGCGGCGATGGTAGCCGCCGGTGAAGCCGCCAAGGAATCCGTGAAGCAGCTTCTCGTGCCCGGCATGCTGTTCGAGGAGCTAGGATTGAAGTACGTAGGCCCGATCGACGGACACGACCCAGCCATGGTCCAGAAGGCTGTCACCTGGGCCAGGCAGTCCGATCGGCCCGTGATCATCCACGCCGTTACGCGCAAGGGCGCCGGGTACGCGCACGCGGAGAACAGGCCCGACCACTTCCACGGCGTCAATCCTTTCGAGATCGAGACCGGTGAGGCGAACGGGGTCGTAGGAGCGCCCAACTACACTGATGTCTTCGGCGACGCGATAGTGGCCGAGGCCGCCAGGGATGAGAGGATCGTAGCGATCACCGCCGCCATGCCGCTGGGGACAGGCCTCGCGAGGTTCTCCGAGGAATTCCCCGACCGCTTCTACGACGTGGGCATCGCCGAACAACACGCAGTGGGGCTGGCGGCCGGCCTCGCGGTCGGTGGCCGCTTGCCGATCGTGGCCATCTACTCGACATTCCTTCAGCGTGCCTACGACCAGCTGGTCATGGACGTCGCGCTTCAGGGACTGCACGTTGTCTTCTGTCTGGACCGCGCGGGGTTGGTCGGCGAGGATGGGCCGACGCACCACGGGGTCTTCGACCTGAGCTACCTTAGGTCCATTCCGAACATGATGGTGCTTGCACCTGCCGATGAAGCGGAACTCGTCCACATGCTGCACACCGCGATCAGCGCCGATGGACCTGTCGCCATCCGATACCCGCGCGGCCGCGCTCTCGGCGTCGGCATTCCGGATAAGCCCATGATCCTGGAGGCCGGAAAGGCCGAGGTTCGCCGTGAGGGACACGACGTCGCTCTGCTGGCGATCGGACGCATGACGGAGGTGGCCGAGCGGGCCGCGGAGCTACTGAAGATGGATGGCGTATCCGCCAGCGTTGTGAACCTGCGCTGGGCCAAGCCGCTCGACCTCGAGATCATCTCTTGGGCCGCCGAGAGCCACGGACTCGTCGTGACCATCGAGGAGAACTCCGGTATCGGTGGTGTCGGATCCGGCGTGCTGGAGGCGCTGTCGGATCTCGGCTCGGTCGTGCCCGCTTTGCGCCTGGCGATACCGGATTGCTTCGTCACCCACGGCGCGACGGACCGCCTGCTGAGTGAAGTGGGTCTGACCGGCGAAGGCATTCGCGGTGCGGTTCTCGGACGCCTGCTCGCGCTGCGAGGCGATGCGGCGACGCCTGCCGAGGACCAGGGCTCTGCGAAGGACACACCGAATGACTCGCACAAGGCTCGACGTCGCTCTAGTTGATCGAGGGCTTCTTCCGTCGCGCGAGAAGGCGCGCGCCGCGATTCTCGCGGGCGCCGTACGGGTAGACGGCGTGCGGGCCTCCAAGGCGGGGACGCTCGTCGGGGACGGCGCAACGCTGGAGGTCGACACCGCGGAGCGATTCGTCTCCCGCGGAGGCTACAAGCTCGAGGGAGCGCTCGACACGTTCGGCGTTGACGTCTCAAAGATGCGCTGTCTGGACGTAGGGGCATCCACCGGCGGATTCACTGACTGCCTACTGCAGCGCGGCGCACGCGCGATCACCGCGGTCGATGTCGGGTACGGGCAGCTGGCCTGGGCGCTCCGGAACGACCCCAGGGTGACGGTCCTGGAGCGAACGAACGTCCGAGAGGTCGCTCCGGAACTTCTCGGCGGGCCGTTCGACCTCGCCGTCATCGACGTGTCCTTCATAAGCGTCCTGAAGGTACTTGGTGCGGCGCTGTCGGTGCTTGCCGAAGGAGGCATCGTGCTGGCGCTGGTGAAGCCGCAGTTTGAGGCCGGTAAGGAGCGTGTGGGAAAGAAAGGGGTCGTGCGTGACCCGAGAACCCACGAGGACGTGTTGGCGATGACTATCCAGGGGTTTGCCGACAGTGGTCTATCGATGCGCGGGGCGGCTTGGTCGCCTATCAAGGGGCCTGAGGGTAACATTGAGTTCTGGCTGATGGCCTCGCGGGGCGGGTCCGCGGTGGAAGTGCCCGTGCGTGAACTGGTCGAAAGCGCCCACATGGAGCTAGGGGGCGGTTCGTGAACGTTCTTCTCGTACCAAACGTGGCGAATCCGCGGTCGTGCGGGGCCGTAGGCGACCTGGCGGCCGATCTTGCGGCGTCCGGGCACGACGTGCGCTTGCTTCCCGACGACGCGGCCGCTTGCGGGCTGCACGAACATGCCGTCTCCCAGAGCGACATGGGGATGCCGGATCTTGCGGTGGCCCTGGGCGGTGACGGGACGATACTCAAAGCCGTTCACGTGCTGGCCGGCAGGGACGTACCGATACTCGGCGTCAATCTGGGTCGCCTCGGCTTTCTGGCCGGTGCCGGCGCGACTTCTCTGAGGGAGGCGGTGGCAGCGGCGCTTGCGGGTGAGA
>JBBILP010000190.1:0-2703 GCA_037444885.1 Actinomycetota bacterium
ACTCGGCGCCACTGACCCTCTAGCCGGCGCCACTGACCCTTGCGGCATCAGCGCCTACGCGCTCCGGCGAGTCGGGCGAGAAGCGGCGTCTTCAAGCCGATGGCGCCCGTGGGGCAAAGCTCGTGGCAGCAGTAGCAGCGTATACACGTGTCCAAGTCGAAGTCAGGGCCGACCGTCCCGATGTCGATGGCTCGAACGGGACAGCTCTCCTCGCACGTTCCGCAGCGCGTGCACTTCTGCGCGAACTCGAGGAACGGCCTGGCGACCGTACGCGTGAGCAGGACGCTTCTGAGCGCGGGCGGGATGCTCCTCGACGCGTCGCGGTCGGGCAGCGCGAAAGCCGAAGGCGCGATTTCCCTCCACGGCACGCCGAGCACTTCGACGTCGTCGGCGTCGGCGGGTCCCAGTCCGCGATCCCGGGCGGCCGCGTTCGTGTAGACCTCCATGGGATCGAGGCCCGCGATGGCGGACGCGACTACATCCAGCGCTACGCTGTCCAGAGACGCCATAAGGCACCCGATGGCCCTGGGCGTCCCACGGGATGGACCTTCTCCCTCCATGCCGACAACCGCGTCCATGATGGCCAGGCCGGGCGGGCAGGCTGCCGCGAGATCGACCAGCATCTCACCGAACTCCCGGCGACCGGGAAGGCGAAGGTGGTACTGCATCTTCTCGAGTCCCGGCACGCACCCGAACAGGTTCTTGACGGCGCCCGTGAACATCATGAGTCCGTGCGTCTTGAACTTCGGCATGGTCACTAGCAGGTCCGCGTCGACAACGGCCTTGCCGATGCGGAAGGACTTGTATAGCCGCCCGTCCGGGCTTGGCACGTCCACCGTCTCACGGTCGAGGGGGACGAGGTCCGCGCCCTCCTCGGCGCACACCCTAGCGATTCCGGTTGCCTCGAACGTCCTGTCAACCAAAGCGGGCGAGGCTGGACCGCCGGGGCTGTCGCCCACGCTGACTGTCGCCCCAGCTGCCAGGAACGCGCGGATGGTGGCGCGCAGGACCTCCGGGTGCGTCGTCACCGCACGCTCCGGCTCTGCCCGAAGGAGTACGTTCGGCTTCAGGAAGACTCGCTGACCAGGTCGGACTATCGACTCCAGCCCGCCCAAGAGCCCGAGCACATCGTGCAGCGCCGCCCGAACACTCGCTTCGGAGTAGTCCCCGCAGCGCGCTATGGCGACTTGACCGGATGTCACGCGGAATCTGGCTGAGCGACCCGCTCGGCTAGACGGTTCTGCACCGCGCGAAGTATGGCCGGATAGGACACCGCTCCGTCGTAGACAGGCGCGCCGTCAATAACAGTGACCGGCGGCATCAGTCCTCGCGCCTCGATTTCGGCGAGCACACCCGCATGCGCCGTCTGAACCTCCGGGTTCGTGGCGTCGTAGTAGTCGATGCGCGCCGAGTCACCGAACCTACCGGCCATCTCGGCGGCGATGATAGCGGTGATCTCCTCCGGAGACCACGACGGGCCTCAACCACCGCTGAAGCACGCGGTGCGCGAAGGGATGTCGAACACCTCAACGGTCACGGGTGAGTGGCTCATTGCTCGTTCCTCACTGTTGTATGCCGACGGCGCCACCGGGACAAACCCTCACGCACGCGCCGCAACCGGTGCAGAAAGCCTCAACGATCGTATACCCCGCAGCTCCAGGGTACGCACCGCCGACTATCGGCACAACCGCGTCATTCGGGCACACCCGGCGCGCGGGGCAAGCCGGGGAGCGGTCACACATAGCAGCGTCAATCGCCATCTTCATCGCAGAGTGCTCCCTCTTTCCGAACTTGCGAACGGAGTCAATATACCCCATGGGGTATTGTTCCGCAAGCCGTGAAGGCCGAAACATACCAAGCTGGCAGGACGCGTTGGTAGAATGGCGGCAACGGACGGCGAACCCCTCGGAGGTATGCGTGCGAAAGATCGAGCTGGACGGTGCCGAGAGGCGGATGCTCGGCGTGATGCTTCTCTTCGGCGTGGCGCTCGGCTCGGCGTTCCCGCTGCTCGCCTTGTTGTTCGTCAAGCCGAAAGACGACCTGTCTCTCGTGCTCTTCTGGGCGGTCTGCTCGCTGTCCGGAACCCTCATCGGGTACGGCTGCTACCTTCTCGGCACTCGGGTCGCCCGGGGGATGCTCCGCTCCGTGCTGACATCCGTGGCCGGCAGCCTCCGAGTGAACATCGGCGAGACCGACACGGTCGCCTCCATGAGCCGCGAGCTGGAGCGCGTCGCCAAGAACATCACGGGTATTCTGGAGAAGCTCCACGGCCTCAGTGCTCGCGTACGAGCCCTGAGCGCGGAGGTCATGGCCGCCACAGAGCAGCAGGCATCGGGCTCGGCCGAGCAAGCCGCCGCCGTCACTCAGATGTCGGCGACTCTCGAGGAGCTGGCGCAGACGTCCAAGCAGATCGCGGACAACTCCGAGTCGGTGGTGCGCGTGGCCGAGCGCACGATGGCCAGTGTCGAGGACGGCCTCACAGCGGTCTCGGACACGGAGTCCGGGATCGAGGAGATTCGCGTGACCACTCAGCAGGCCTCGGACAAGATACTCGCCTTGGGTGAACGCAGCCAGGAGATCGGCAGAGTTCTCATCATCATCGACGAGATCGCCGAGCAGACGAAGATACTCGCCCTCAACGCGGCCATCGAGGCCGCGCGCGCCGGCGAGGCGGGCAAGGGCTTCGCGGTCGTCGCCGAGGAG
>JBBILP010000191.1:0-2683 GCA_037444885.1 Actinomycetota bacterium
AGCTCGAGGAGTTCATGTCGATCGTCCCGTGCAAGGCGTGTGAAGGCGCTCGGCTGAAGCCGGAGATCCTCGCGGTGACCTTCGGCGGATCGAACATCAACGAAGTGACCAGGCTCTCGGCGAAGGAGTCGCTGGAGTTCTTCAATTCCGTCGAGTTGACCGAGCGCGAAGAGTACATCGCACGGCGCGTCATCAAGGAGATAGTCGAGCGATTGCGTTTCCTGGTGGACGTCGGACTGGACTACCTGACGCTGGATCGCGCGACAGGCACGCTCTCGGGCGGTGAGGCGCAGCGCATCCGGCTTGCGACACAGATCGGCTCCGGCCTGATGGGTGTCCTCTACATCCTCGACGAACCCTCGATCGGATTGCACCAGCGGGACAACGCACGGCTCATCGCGACGCTGGAGCGGCTCAGGGACCTCGGCAACACGGTGATCGTCGTCGAGCATGACGAGGAGACCATCCGGGCGGCTGACTACGTCGTCGACATGGGACCGGGTGCGGGCGAGCACGGGGGAGAGGTCGTCTGTCACGGGACGCCGGATGAGATGATGGCCTGCGAGGAGTCGGTCACAGGCGCTTACATGTGCGGCCGCCGTTCGATACCGATGCCCGATGCGAGACGACCGGCCGAGCGCGGAGCGATAGAGCTTGTGGGCGCGTCCGAGCACAACCTGCGTCAGATCGACGTCGCATTCCCTCTCGGGCAGCTGATAGTCATCACCGGGGTGTCCGGCTCCGGCAAGAGCTCGCTGGTTACGGACACTCTCGCGCCGGTTCTGACCAACGCCGTACAACGCTCGCGGAAGCGCGCGGGAAAGCACGAGGGCATCAAAGGCATCGCCGCTATCGACAAGGTGATCGACATCGATCAGTCGCCGATAGGACGCACGCCCCGCAGCAACCCCGCGACGTACACTGGTCTGTGGGACGATGTTCGCTCGCTGTTCGCGTCCACCCCGGAGTCCAAGACGCGAGGCTACGCACCCGGTCGCTTCTCGTTCAACGTCGCGGGCGGTCGCTGCGAGGCATGCAAGGGCGACGGCCAGATCAAGATAGAGATGCACTTCCTGCCGGACGTCTACGTGCCGTGCGAGGTCTGCAAAGGAGCGCGATACAATCGCGAGACACTGCAGGTGACGTACCGCGGCAAGAACGTCTCCGACGTGCTCGACATGTCGGTGGAGGAGGCGCTTCACTTCTTCGAGAACATTCCGCCCATCCGCCGCAAGCTTCAGACGCTATACGACGTCGGGCTCGGCTACATAAGGCTCGGCCAGCCGGCCACCACTCTGTCCGGGGGTGAAGCGCAGCGCGTCAAGCTAGCGAGCGAGCTGCAGCGAAGGTCGACAGGCCGGACGTTCTACATCCTCGACGAGCCGACTACAGGTCTCCATTTCGACGACGTGAGGCAGCTGTTGCAGGTGCTACAGCGGCTCGTCGATGCGGGGAACACGGTCCTCGTCATCGAGCACAACCTCGACGTGATCAAGTCGGCGGACCACATCATCGATCTAGGTCCCGAGGGGGGCGATCGCGGCGGGGAGGTGGTCGTCGTCGGTACCCCTGAGGACGTGGCCGCGCACCCACACTCTCACACGGGGCGGTTCCTCAAGCCGGTCCTCGAGGGACGTGGGGCGAGCGTGGACCCCGAGCGCCTGAGGAGCGCGTGATATGCCCATCTCGCGCGCCACGAACCCTGGCCCCGCCGCCGAGGCGACCCAGCGGAGGCGCGTTCCGCGCCTCTGGCTTGTAGCGGCGGCGGCGGCGCTTGCCGCGCTCGTGGGTGGCGCGTGGTTGCTGGTGCTGTACGGTCGGGGCGGGGGACCGCTGCCCGATTCACTCGGCTTCCTCAGGCCGGCGGGACAGGAGCTGCTCGCGCCTTCCGGCGCCGAAGAGAAGGTCCTGCGCGTGTTGCGGCTGGCGGGCTACGACCGCGCGGTGGTCGGACGGTCCGGTCGCAGGGTCGTGGTGCGGGTCGATGCCGCCTCCATCCTGACTCCCGCCGAGATGGAGCTCACCTGGCAGACCGCGCTCTCGGCAGCTGGCGAGGCATACCCCTCGTCGTCCGCGATCGTGGTGCAGGTGTTCGCGGGAGACGACGCGCTGCTTGAGGTTGAGGCGACGACACGGGACGTTCGGAAGGCCGCGGATATGGACGACGGGCAGGCCCTGCGTACGGCGGCCACCTTCCGCTATCTCGGAGGTGGCGAGTGATGCGCTCGCGGGCGGCACTGCGCGACCGAGTCGTGGCCCTAGTCGTGGCCGCGGGGATAGCGACGGCGCCGGTCCCACTGCCGGCGGCTCGAGCCGCGTCCGCCGCATACACGCACGTCTGGCAGGCGCAGACGATGTTCTCCGGGGAGACGGGCGCGTCCATGCAGGCCGTGGACCGCTCCGAGATGAGCCTCACGTTCGCCGACGGGGGCTACTCGGGCACGCTCCGCTACTCGGACAGACTGGCGATGACCGCCCCGTCCGGCACCAGCGGACAGTCTTCTTCGATCGAGCTGACACTGACGGGCACTCCGCTCGAAGGGGGAAGCTCGGCTGGAGGGACGTTCTCGGGCACCGCCACCCTCGTGACCGCGCCCGCCAAGGACCTGAAGGCGGCGCTGGACCGGGCGCTCAGCCGGGATTCGCGCGCCGTGACCGTACGGTACCAGGTGAGTGGCCACTG
>JBBILP010000192.1:0-2657 GCA_037444885.1 Actinomycetota bacterium
AGCTGCACCTACCCCAACAGCTAGGACGACGCCCAGGCAGATGAGCGCTACAACTGCAATCACTCCGGAAAGCCTGCTCATGGCTGACCATCCTCCTTTTCGAACCACCGCGCTACCGGGTATCCCAAATGTCCCACGTGGTGTCACCGGGCTGGAGGGTGTTGCTGAAGTTCCTCGGGATTGGATACTCGTACTGTGGGGAGGCTAGCATACACGCAGACTATGCCCGGTCGGCTCGGCGGTCAACCGGACCGAACAGCGCGGGGCTGAGCGTACGCTGAGGCCGGGCAACGGCTCTGATCACCTTCGGGTTGGCGCTCCGTGTCACGCGACTGCTGAAGAACTGGACCGGAGACGGGGGCCACGGCTGCGGCGAGCGTTTAGTCGTCCTCGATCACGGCGACGAAGTCCGGAAGGACGCGCACCCTCACGGGATCCCCCACGGACAGGATGCGTTCGGGGTGTGCGTGGACGAGGAGGTCGATCGCTGGCCCGTGCGCGACATCCGCCTCCAAGGTGACGTCGACGCTCGTGCCGGCGTACGTGGCGGACACGACTCGCCCCGCGATGCCCCCGTCGGCATCGAGCTCGAAGCTGTCGGGCCTCACCGAAACCGAGACGGCCGTCCCGGGCGGAAGGTCGTGCGTGTGCCTGCTCGGCAGGACCCCGAGGGACGTCTCGATCCCCCGGCCACCGGGCGCTATCGTTCCCGCGAGGATGTTCGAATGGCCGACGAAACTCGCGACGAACCGCGTGTGAGGATGCTGGTAGACGTCTCGTGGAGTACCCGCCTGCTCGACGCGTCCCTCTCGCATGACGACGACCGAGTCGGAGATAGCGAGAGCGTCTCGCTGGTCGTGCGAGACGAAGACGGCGGTGGCGTTCGCCTCCTTGAGGATTCGGCGCACCTCGCCCCGCATCTGCACTCGCAAGTCGGCATCCAGGCTCGAGAAGGGCTCGTCGAGAAGGACGACGACCGGGTCGTGCGCGAGGGCACGCGCGAGTGCCACGCGCTGCTGCTGGCCACCCGAGAGTTCGTGGGGCATCCGGCCGGCGAAGCCGACGAGGCCGACGAGCTCAAGAGCGCTCGTGACATCGGCGGCGCGCGAGGAGCGCTTGAGGTTGAACCCTACGTTTCCCGCGACGCTCAGGTGAGGGAAGAGCGCATGGTCCTGGAAGACCATCCCGACACCTCGCTTCTGGGGAGGTACCCAGGTCCCGTTTCCCGCGACGATGCGGTCGCCAAGCGTCACGGTGCCGGAGTCCGGCCGTTCGAATCCCGCGATCAGCCTGAGCGTGGTCGTCTTGCCGCAACCGCTCGGCCCCAGCAGGGTCACTATCTCCCCCGGCTCGACGGTAAGGGACAGCGAATCCACCGCAATCTCCTCGCTGCCTGGATAGGACTTGGTCACTTCTATGAGCCGGATTCCCGCCATGTCGTCTCCTAGTAACGTCCGATCATCCACTTGAGCGGCAGGAGCGAAAGAACGATGACTACGAGGGCGGCGGGCGCGGCGAGGTGGTACAGCCCGTCGCCCGCCTCCACCCAGATCCGCACCGCTAGCGTGTCGAACCCGGCCGGACGCAGCAGGAGGGTTGCGGGCAGCTCCTTGGCCGAGCTGACGAAGACCATCGCTCCGCCCACGAGGAGCCCTGGGGCGACGAGGCGCGAGATCACCCGTGCCATCACGGCGAACGGCCCGAGACCAGAGATACGTGCGGCTTCGTCGATGCGCGGCGAGACCTGCGCCAGCGAGGCGCTCGTGGCCTGCATCGACTGGGGCAGGAACCGGATGACGCACGCGACCGCTATCAGGAGCATCGTGTTGTAGATGAACGGCAGATACCTGATCGAGAAGAAGATCACGCCAAGAGCGATGATCACGCCGGGAAGAGCGTAGCCGGAGTAGGCGAGCTTCTCGATGAGCGCGCTGGCCGGCGCGGGATGCCGCGAGCGCAGGTACGCGACCGGCACGGACAGCACCATTGCGATGACAGACGCCAACGCCGCGACCTGGAAGGTGTTCGCCGAGAACTCCAGGAACCTGGCGTCGACAGCGCCTCTCTCTATTCCGAGGCGGGTCCAGTAGGCCAGCACCCCCACCGGCAAGCCGCCCGACATGACGAACACGCCCGTTACCGCTGCAAGGGCGGGCCAGCGGAGCCTGCCAAGTGAGACTACGGGCGGATCCCCAGGGACTCCGCCCACCTGGAAGTAGCGCGAGCGCCTGCGCGATGCGGCTTCGGCGCCTAGGATGACGAGCGTGAGAACGATGAGCAGGACTGACAGCACAGCAGCCGACACCGTGTCGTAGCTCCCCATCTGGTAGTAGATCGCCGACGTGAAGGTCGAGAAGCGAAGCAGCGCTATCGCACCGAAATCGGAGAGCACGTAGAGGATCACGAGCATTGCTCCCGCGCCGATCGCCGGGCGAAGCATCGGGAGCGTCACGCGGAAGAAGACGCTGGGAGCGCGGGCACCGAGCGACTGCGCGGCCTCCTCGTGCGCCCTGCCGAGACGAGTGAACGCCGCAGTGGTCACCAGGAAGACGTACGGGTAGGTGAACGCCGCAAGCACGAAGGCGACACCGCCGAAGGAGTACATGTCGACGGGGGTCGAACCGAGCCTTTCGGCGACCCATCCGCGTGGCCCGAGC
>JBBILP010000193.1:0-2584 GCA_037444885.1 Actinomycetota bacterium
AGAGGACATCACTACCCACGGGACCGGCAACGTCGGGGCGATGAACGTTCGTCGGACGACAGGGTCCTGGGGCTGGTTCGCCGTGGCGATGGTCGCTGACGGCCTCAAGGGTCTCGTGCCGGTCATCGTCGTGCGCGTTCTGGCCCTGCGAGTCGGCCCGCCGCAAGAAGAGCTTGCGATGCTTGGCGCGCAAACGGCCGTCATCGCGGCCGTCGTGGGCCACAACTACTCGCTGTGGCTCTCGCTGGCCAAGCGAAAGATACTCGGCGGAAAGGGTCTCGCGACCGGTGGAGGCGCGCTTCTCGCCTACAACTGGCAGTACTTCCTCATCGTGTTGGGTGTGGGGCTCGCTGTCATAGGCCTAACGCGATACATGATGGCGGGCCAGGTCGCCGCGGCGGCTTCATTGCCGGTCTACGCGCTGGCAACCGCACGCCCTGACTGGCCCTTCGCCCTCGTGCTCGGATCGGTCGTCTACGCGAGGCACCATCGAAGGTTCCTGGGGCTGCTGAGGGGCGAGGAGCCGAAGCTCTACATCCACGATCGGATGGGACCTAGGGGCTGAAAGCGAAAGGGCCGCCCGTGGCGACCCTTTCGAATCCGGCGCTATGCGAGAGCCTAGAGCGTGATGGCCTCGCTCGGGCACACCTCCTGGCAAGTCCCGCACTCGTCGCAGTCATCCGGCCGCACTAGGGCCGCGACGTCGTCCACGAGCTCGAGAGCGCTCGTGGGACACTCGTCGACACAGATGTTGCAGGCGGTACATAGCGAGGAATCAACAACCGGCTTACCCATGTCTGAAGTCCTTTCGACGATGAACACACCCCTGCCCCTGGGGTGCGAGCCATAATACCACGACAACCTCGCGTCAAGGTACGTCGTCCTCGGCGATGCCTACCGGACCTTGTCCAGTATCTCCAAGGGACTCCAGAGGCAGAAGGGATATGTTCTGTCGGTGAGCACCTCCGAGGCGGCCCGCAGCGACATGAGTCTCTCCCTTTCCGCCTCGAGCTCGGCCCGCAGCGGTGCGGCCAACCCTCCGAGTTGCTCGTTGATGGCTCTGATCTCCTGGCCGAGCGTCTTCTTGTCCGCGCCACTTCTAGCGATCTCGCCGAGCAGGGCCGACTTCCGCTCGGTCAGCGATTCCGCCAACTCCCGGTCCTCAGCCGATTCGAGCGAGGCGTCGGCGAGCAGGTCGTCCGGGTTGTGCTCGATCCGTTTCAACCGACGCTCGACCACCTCGATGTCCGCATCAGTGACCACGGGCGCGCCGAGAGGAAGGTACATCGTCATCGATGCCACCACGAACCGCCCCAGTCTGACGCCGAAGAAGCGCTCTACGACCTCATCCGTGATGACGTCGTACCTTGAGCCGCCTATCCCGTGGATGAACAGATCCGAGACCAGCAACCTGTTGTAGGCGGTAAGCGCCATCGCCTTCGGCCCAAAGGCCACTCCGGCGGCAAAGATGGCGTCGGCCGCACGAGCGGCGTCTGTGGGCATACGGAGGAGGGCTTCTCCGCCCGCACGCATCTCGATTCCCCTGGGGACCTTCGCCACGCTAACCGACCGCCGCTTGCCGTCCCACAGCACCCAGAAGGGCATCTCCACATCCGCGGCAATCTCAAGATCCGGGAATGGTTGGGCCGCGGTGCGAATGCCGTTCCTGCGACGGTACTGGCCGAGCGCCTCGTTGTGACAAGTAGCGAACTCCTCGGCGCGACACGCGATCTCCGATATGAAGTGCGATGCGGCCCGCCCGCTGAACTGCGCGCTGACTGGCAGCTCCAGGTAGCGCGTGCCGGCCGACACCTCGTAGCGCCTCCGCGCGAAGGTTATGAGCTCGGCGAGGTTGTTCGCGGTCGGCGCAGCCAGCTCGAGTGCGTCGCAGAACGCCGAGAAGTGCCGACCCAACGCGGGCGCGGGAAGCGTGCTCAGGATGGCCCCGCCACCTTTCCTGAAGTCGGCGATATCCTCGGAAGTCGGCACGGAAGAACAGGCATAGCACGCATCACGAGCGGCGATGAGTAGCGGATGAGTGCACACGGCCACCTCGGGACGCATACACGGAGCGCTGAGGGCGATTGTGCCGAACGCGTCTGTGTCCACTACCAGGTTCACCGGCGTGGAATTGGTTTCATCGGCCAGACGCTGTAAGAGGAACGCCTTGACCCAGACGCCTGGGTGAAACAGGTCCGGCTGGTGGCCCGTCATCACAATACGCGCGACCGGCTCCGGCGGATCGTCGATCTCGACGCCTATGCGAGAGGAGAACGCACGAGCTACCTCGATAGCCTCGCTCCGAGCCATCGCTCGAGCGTCTCGCAACTCGATTCCGCCGAGAGAGCCGCGCCATGTCGCTGATATAGCCCGGTTCTCGGCAAGGGCGCCAGGCCAGGCGTCGTACGGCGGCGAACACACTACTTCGCCGTGCCCCGAGGGTACCGAAGGGCGCGCGAGCACTCTGTCCGACTCCTTACGTCAGGTCTAGCGGCGAGCGAAGACCTATAGGCTCATCGCTGAAGAAGGGCTCCCCGGCAGCCGCGCGAATCATGCCGCCCCAGTGCGTTCCGACGCCCTCCAT
>JBBILP010000194.1:0-2574 GCA_037444885.1 Actinomycetota bacterium
ATCCGCGCTCTCTGTGGCCTGCTTGGTGGGTAGGGCGGTGGTCTTGCTCTTGGCGACGGCCTTCACGCTCATCTCCGTCAGAAGGGAGTCCATGTGGAGCGCCACCGGGCTCGAAGCCTGGTGGAACGCGAGAGTCGTGACAGCTTCCTCGGCCACCGGCAGGTGAAGGCGAAGGCTGCGGTAGGACGCGAACAGCGGCGTGGGGTCGGACAGAACCTCGACAGTGGCCCCGGCGGAGCGAGCCTGGCGTGGCGCCTCCGGCGTCGCCTGAGGCGCTGCGGCGCGGGATCCGAGCCAGCCGAGCGTGCCGAGCGTGGCGATCACGATGACTACCACCGTCGCGGCGGGCCGCCAGTCACGTCGCCTGCGCGTGTGGTTCAGAACCAGACCGGTGTCTCTCGGCGGTCCGATCCGGGCTTGTGGTCGCGTGCGAGGCGTCATCTCGGCGTGAGTCTGGCCGTGGAGCCGTCGATACCGACCGACGTGTTGTGTTTCGAGGATATCGTCCGCAATCTGGTCAGGATCTCCGTCGCATGCTTGTCCGTGACGAACTCAGGCCTTCCGTACTCGTGTAAGTATACGGGCTTCGCGAGCGCCGTATGTGTTCCGTAGGGGCCAAGCTCCGCGAGCAAGATGAATGCCTCCCCGGTCTTTCGCGAGTAATGATCGAAGACGAAATCGCCGAGGGAGTACGCGATCAGCGCACCCTTGCAGAATTCCACGCCCTGAATGACCACCGCGACATCCGCTCCTGCCAGCTCCTCGGCGACCTCCGCGAGCAGCGCCAGGCTGGGTGGCGACGCGGCGGGTGGAGCTGCGTCGGCGCGTCCGGGCTCGCTGGAGGCGCGTCATGGCTGGACGATGGGCCATTCGTCGAGTCTATCCATCCTGTGGTCGGACTCGGGTCTGGAAAAAGAAGGGGTGTCAAGCGCCTGCGCGAATTATAGTTCGCAATACCCTGGCGGGGGTCGGCCGATTCCCGGCACTCACCGAGTGCTACAATCGCGGCGCTGTTGTGGGCGCTTTCCGGAGCAGGGCGGGGGTCCGTGGAGAAGCTAGAGCACATCCTGAGAGCCGAAGAAGAAGCCCGCGAAGCGCTCGACGACGCGAGAGCGCGACTCGTGGCGATCAAGCGAGACGCCGCTGCCGAGGCCGGGCGAATGACCGCCTCGGCGGAGAAGGAAGCCGCTCACGAGGCGACCGCGCTCCGCACGCGCATCCTGGACAAGGCGGACGCGGGCATCGTCGCCATAGAGCGCGAGGAGGAGACGAAGCTCTCCTCGCTTCTGTCCGGCGCGGAGTCCCGCGTTTCGGATGCGGTTGAAGCTGTCCTCCGAGAGCTGACGGGGTGAGCCGGTGGCCGTCGCGCGGATGCTGAAGGCGTCTTTGATCGCGTACGAGCCGCAGATCGACCAGCTCGTCGAGGCGCTGCAATTCGCCGGTGCATTGCAGATCGAGGTCACGGAGATCGATGGCTTGAGCCGGGCGCTGACGGACAGCGACATGGCGCGCCTTAGGGAGCTCGACGGGCAGATAGCGCACGCCGCCTTCGTGGTCGATTTCCTGTCGCGCTACCGCAAGAGCACGGCGAAGTTCTCGGCGTTCATATCGGAGAAGTTCCACCTGTCCGAGTCCGAGTACAGAGCGCTCGCTCCCGACGACGATTTCGACAGCGTGTATCGCGAGTGTGAGGACATCAGCGACAAGTTGGCGTCGCTGGAGCGCGAGCGTGCGCGGTTGGAGCAAGTCGTCCACGACCTGCGTCCCTGGCGGGCATTGCGGTTGGAGATCTCTCGCTGGCGCGGCACCGAGCACGTGGCGCTGTTCACCGGCACCGTACCACCACTGCGGAGCGAGGAGATCAGACAGATGCTCCGCGAGGCGGTCCGCGAGATGTCCGTTCAGGAGGTCGGTCCGGCGGGCGATCGCGAGGCTTGGGTCGTAATGGCGCACAAGTGCGTGCTTTCCGAGGTGCGGGCGACTCTGGCGCTCACGGAGTTCTGCGAGGTCAGCTTCCCGGACCTATCAGGGTTCCCGGCGGACGAGCTGGAAGTCACCGAGGAGCGGCTAGGCCGAATCGCGCTGGAGCACGACGAACTCGCCGAGCGAGCGAAGGGGCTGGCGCCACACTACGCGAAGGCCTTCGCGCTCAGACATGCTCTGCTGTCTCGCAGGGACGCTGTAGAAGCCAAGGAGCAAATGGCCTCGAGCGAACGCGCCGTAGTCATGCGCGGCTGGGTGCCCGAGGCCCGCGTTCCTGAGTTGACCGAAGCCCTGGAGCCCATATCCGCGAACGTCGATTTCGGCGTGACACCGCCATCGCCAGACGACGATCCACCTGTCGAGCTCGACAATCCGTGGTGGCTGAGGCCGTTCGAGGTGCTCACCGACTTGTATGGACGTCCGCGGTACGGCGACCTCGACCCGACGCCCCTTCTCGCCGGCTTCTTCTTCCTGTTCTTCGGAATGTGCATCGGCGACGCGGGGTACGGCCTGGTGCTCATGGTCGCTGCGTGGTACATCAAGCGCCACCTGGACGTGGCCGCTGGGGTTCGCAGGTTCATGGATCTGCTG
>JBBILP010000195.1:0-2498 GCA_037444885.1 Actinomycetota bacterium
ACCTCGCTGGAGCGTCTGCGTCTGGCGGTCGACAGGCTTGCGGCCTGGTCAGCTGGCGAGGACGTGCCTGGCTGGAGCTATCAGGCACCGTAACAGGCGTGTATGATTCGGGGAGGCCCATCGGGGCGCCCTTGGCCAACGCGAGGTGGGGTTCGTGCTACACGAGGATCTCGGGTCAGTGCATGCTTTCGCAGATGGCGAGACCATTTTCGAAGAGGGTGGAGTTGCCGAGTCTGTGTACGTGGTGCTTCGCGGTGCGGTGCGAATCCGCAAGCGCGGTGACCTTGTCGCTACCGTTGTCGCCGAACTCGGCGAGGGTGAGATATTCGGAGAGCAGGCGCTCATCGAAGGTCGGCCTCACGGAGCATCTGCGGTTGCTGTGGGTCCTACGGAGGTTGCGGCGTACGACACGGGGTCGTTCATGAGAGCCCTGCACAGCGACGCGAGTTTCGCCCTGAATGTCATGCGTTCGCTGTCCGAGCGCCTGCGCGAGACGACAGAGCGCCTGCAGCAGGCGTGCACCCAGCACGTCTTGGACCAGACCGAGATCGTGTTGACTCAGAAGGCGGTCCTGGAGAGCGACTCGTCGTGAGCCTCCGCCCGTCAGACGATTCGCCCGCTCGTCGCGGGAGTATCAGCTCGAGTCCGAGGAGAGCCGAAACAATAGGTATGGGAATTGCTCCGCCAACCCGGGCTGCGTCGTGCAGCCGTAGAGTCGACGAGGGGATCGCGGGTGGATCAAGTCTGGAGTAAGGCGGACCTTCATATCCATAGCAATCACAGTGACGGCCTTGCGAAGGTGCCCGAGATAATGGACTACGTCCAGGAGCGCACCGACCTGAAGGTCATCGCGATTACCGACCACAACACCATCGAGGGCGCGCTGTTCGCGAAGTCGCTCGAGGAGATGTACGACTTCGACGTCGTAGTCGGCGAGGAGATCAGCTCCCGCTCGGGACACATCATCGGGCTCTTTCTACAAGAAGCGGTTCCGGCCGGTCTGTCCGCAGCCGAAACCCTCGCCGCGATCACCGAGCAAGACGGCATCGCTGTGATTCCGCATCCGTTCGCGAACAGGGCTTTCGGGCCTTTCGGTTTGCGCAGCGTAGGCAAGGCGATCCACGATCTGGGCTTTCACGCGCTCGAGGTGTACAACTCCTCACCGTACTTGATCTACGCCAATCGACTGGCGGCGCGTGCGTTCTCCGGTGGGCGAGGAATCGCCTCGACCGGCGGGTCCGACGCGCACGTCCTCAAGGCTGTTGGCAAGGGGTACACGCTCTTCCGAGGAACCACCGCCGAAGACCTGCGGCAGAGCATCAGCTCTCTCGAGACGCGCGCCAAGGCCGACCGAGGCGGGCTCTCGGTGGCGCTCCGATACGCGTTCCGGTACCCGCAGATCCGCAGGCAGCAGTCGTGGAACTGGGAGCGCTGCAAAGCGCGCTAGGAACCTACTCCGCTCGAACCTCATCCATCTCCGAGGCCGTGGTGCGCACGGCGTGCGCGAGCGCTTCGATGACCGGCGTTTCGGCTCCCCAGGCGGCGAGGATCGTCACGCTCACGTTCACGCGCGCCTGGTCCACCGCGTGGCGCAAGTCGAGCAGGGTGTATAGCGTCTCGGTGGGGAAGCTGACGGGGCATACGACGATGCGCTCGCAGCCGAGTGCCGCAAGGTGGCGGACGGCCTCGTTGACACTCGGATCGCGCCACTCGGAATAGGAGATACGCACGAGTTCTTCGGGCAACCCGCGGTCGATGAGCAGAAGGCGAACGCGGTGGGCGAAGGCGAGTTCGTCGGCGCCATATGAGCTGTGTGACCGCTCTTCTGAGGGCGGTTGTCCGTGGATGACTAGCGCTGCACCACCGTCGCTTCCGAGGCTGACCGCGCGGTGTACACGATCCGCCAGCATGTTGGCCAATTCCATCGAGCCCCAGAGTGACGGTGTGAACGCTACGTCGACGTCGTGGGCTTCCGGCCTCATGTCGGCGAGGCGGGAGGCTTCGATATCGCAGCTCTGGTCGGTAGTGACGCCCACCGGGACCACGATGATTCGACCGCACCCCTCGGCAACGGCTTCAGCCACGTGCTCGGCCAGCGATTTCGCACCGCCGCAGAAGACGGCGAGCACCGATTCGACGCCTTCCTTCGAGAGAACTGAAGCGAGCGTGTCCGCGATACGTGTCGTGTCCGCGCGCGCGGGGCTGCGACCTCCGGCTGCCCGATACCGCGACTTCTGGGCCGCGAAGAAGAAGGGCAATACCGCTACCGGCGCGGGGGATTCACCGTCTTCTTGCAGGTAGTTGAGCTCCGCGGCGGTGGCGGAGACGCTGTATCTCTCCGGCTCGGCCGAGGTGAGCAGGAACACGCGGGTGCCCCGCCCTCGGGGAGCGGATGGCAGTGTCGGAGGTGGTTGGCGACTACCCGCGATCAGGGGCAGCAACGCGGCGGCGAGTCCGTAGCCGCCGATCGACCCCGCCACTCCGATGACTATCGACGC
>JBBILP010000196.1:0-2490 GCA_037444885.1 Actinomycetota bacterium
AGTTGAACCGCCCCGGGTTCACTGGAGACCTGATTCCTTGAGTCCGACTGTATCGTTTGCGGCCCGCTCAAGCCAGTAGAGCCCTTCGAGCTCCGCCGGCGGGATGTCGCCGATCGGTTCGAGCAGCCGGTGGTTGTTGAACCAGTGCACCCACTGAAGTGTGGCGAACTCGACGTCCTCGAGGCTACGCCACGGTCCCTTCCTCCGGATCACCTCGGTCTTGTACAGGCCGTTGATCGTCTCGGCCAGCGCGTTGTCGTAGGAGTCCCCCTTGCTGCCGACGGATGCCACGGCGCCTTCCTCCGCCAGGCGTTCGCTGTAGCGGATCGACAGGTACTGCACGCCGCGGTCGGAGTGGTGGATCACGCCTTCGGCTCCCTCTCGTGCATGCATCGCCATCTCCAGCGCGTCGAGCGCAAGGTCGCTGCGAAGCGAACTCGACACTCTCCAGCCCACGATCATGCGGGAGAACGCGTCGGTGACGAACGATACGTAGGCGAACCCCGTCCAGGTCGCCACGTAGGTGATGTCCGCGACCCACAGCTCGTTGGGACGGGTCGCTACGAACTGGCGGTCCACGAGGTCGGCCGGTCTGTCCGCTGACTCGTCGGCGATCGTCGTGACCTTGTATCCGCCCCGCTTCACGCCGGAAAGCCCCAGTTCACGCATCAGGCGCTCGACGGTGCAGCGTGCCACGTCGAATCCCTCGCGCTTGAGCTGCTTCCACACCTTGCGAGCGCCGTAGCAGCCGTCGTAGCTCGCCGCGTGGACGCGTTCGATCTCTGGCTTGAGCCCGGCGTCGCGCAGCGCCCTGGCTGACGGGGGCGCCTTCTTGGCCGCGTAGTACGTCGAAGGGGCGATCGGCAACATCTCGCAGATCGACTCGACCCCGAAACGCTCACGGTGAGCGTCGACGTATTCGACTACTTCTTGTGTCGGCGGTCGAGTTCCGCCCCGAAGAAAGCCGCGGCGCTCTTCAGGATCTCGTTGGCGCGACGCAGTTCGCGGTTCTCGCGCTCGAGCTCTCTCATGCGCTCGCGCTCGCTCGTGGTGAGCCCTGGCCGCATGCCCGCGTCGGTCTCGGCTCTGCGGACCCATTGCCGGAGCGTCTCCGGCGTCATCCCGAACTTGGACGCGATCGACTTGATCGCCGCCCACTCGGAGTCGTACTCGCCCACGTGATCGAAGACCATGCGGACGGCGCGCTCACGTACCTCTGGTGAGTACCTCGTTTGTCTGCTCATGACCCCATCCTCTCAAACGACGGGGTCTCCGGGATACCCGGGGCGGTTCAGCCCGATGATTCACCGGTCATTAATGCGAGAGTTTCAGCCCAACGATACCGGCCACGATCAACGTCACTGACAGAACGCGGAAGACCGAGACAGGGTCTTTGAACAGCAAGATTCCCGCAACGAAGGTGCCCACGGCGCCGATGCCAGTCCACACCGCGTACGCGGTGCCCATAGGTATGGACTTCTGCGCGAGCCAGAGGAACGCGCCACTGACGACCATTGAGGCCACAGCTACAAGCAACCATACAGCCTTGTGCGGCGTGACCTGCGACAGCTTCAATCCCAAAGGCCACCCGATCTCTGACAGGCCCGCCACGAGCAAGAACACCCAGGCCACGGTACGCCTCCTCCTGCGAGCACTTGACGTGGCAATGTAACCGTCTCGCTCGCGTTCATCGTCGACAACGCATCTGGTACACTTGTACCATATTATCGAACACGGAGGTGCTTCGTGACCGCCGAGACGCCCAAGGGGGAGCTGCGACGGTTTGCGTTGATCGAGGCTGCTGCACGACTGCTGGTGCGCGAAGGATCACAGTCCCTGACACACCGGGCAATCGCAGCCGAGGCCGACCTGCCGCTGGCATCGACCACCTACTACTTCGCCGACCTTGATGAACTTGAGGCTGCGGCTGCAGAACTAATCGCGAAGCGCTGGCACCAAGAATCATGTCAGCTGGTCCGTCAGCTACGGCGTAGGCATCGAAGCCCCCGCACCATCGCGCAGCTCTGCACGATCATCGCACTCGGTCCATCCGATGAGGGTCCGGCGCCGACATGGCGTTCGGAGGCGTTCATTGACGCATGTCGCAACGAGCGCCTGCGAGCAGTGGTCGTTCGATCGACGCCGGATTCAGATCAACTGATTGGCGAGGTCTTCGCTCGGAGTGGGCGCCCTCTCGAGTCCGATCGACTAGAGGTGTTGTGCGCGGCGATCGACGGAGCCATTCTCAGGTCCGTGGCGGCCAAGGTCAGTGCAGGTCCGGCCGTGGAGCGCGTCGTCGCGGCAACGCTGGCTCCGCTCGACGGCCAAGCAGGATGTGGCGACATCGGTGGCCGCATCGCGACCATGTCCGGCGAACGTGTTGGCATCAGCGGCGGCCGATGCGCTCCTAGCGGGAGTTTCCTGGCTATCCCTCGAACCCATCAAGACTCCGCTGGCCAGAGGGGCTGAGGGTACCGTCAGCGTGTATTA
>JBBILP010000197.1:0-2444 GCA_037444885.1 Actinomycetota bacterium
TGTGCCGCGGACCTTGGAGAGCCCGATGTTGAGCGCCGTCCCGCTCAAGGGGGGTACATTCGTGGCGGTCGACATCGAGACGACCGGCTCGCGTCCGGGCATGCACCGCGTCATCGAGATCGGCGCCGTGAGGATCGAGAACGGTCGGCAGACAGGGCTTCTCGAACTCCTGGTCGACCCCGGCGCTTCCGTGCCGGCCATGATAAGCATCCTGACCGGAATCACCGACGCGGACCTTGTCGGAGCGCCCGACATCGCGGACGCGATGCGTAGGTTCCGAGAGTTCGCCGAGGGCTGCGTCCTAGTCGCGCATAACCACCGCTTCGATCTCGGCTTCCTAGACTGGGAGGCGCAGCAGGTCTGGGGCGAGCCGATCTGGCGGCCGGTGCTCGATACGCTCGCCCTCGCGGGGAGACTGCATCCCGATACCGACAGGCTCAACCTTCGCACTCTGGCCACCCATTACGGGCTGGATGTGGTACCGAACCATCGCGCCGGGCCAGACGCGATCGCAACGGCTGAGGTCTTCCTGCGGATGGTGCCCGAACTGGAGGCACGCGGACTGAGTACCGCAGGTGAAGTGGCCGCCTTCTGCGGGATGCCATCGCAGCGAATACTCTCCGACCGTTTGGCGCTGACGACAGACCTGCCCGACGCGCCCGGCGTGTACGTATTTCGCGACTCGGCGGGGAAAGTGCTCCACGTCGGCCGCGCAAAGAACCTGCGGGTCAGGGTGCGCAACTACTTCTATTCCGGGAGCGGACATGCGGGTCATCCGGCGAGCGCGCGAGTAGCCCGCATCGCCACTGTCGCCACGGAGTCTGAGCTCGACGCGCTCCTGCTGGAGTGCCGTTTGATATCGAGACATCGCCCGGCGTACACCAAGCGGGTCCTTCGGGGTGACGGTGGCGGCTGCGTGATCTTCGTCGACACGGCAGTGGCGTTCCCCTCGCTGGTCGCACGCAAGAAGCTCCCGCGGCGCGGCACGTCCATCGGGCCGTTCACCAGCCTCGGTGCCGCTCGCGTGCTTGCGGACGAAATCGCGCGGGTCTACGGGTTGAGGCGCTGTTCGCGACGGTTGTCCCAGGCGCTTCACCGCGACTGTGTGTTCCGAGGCAACGGCTCGTGCCCGCAACCGTGCTTGGACCTCGTGACACGATCCGACTACGCGGAGCGCGTGAAGCGCGCTCTGGCCACCTTCACCGACCCCGAGAGCTTTCGTGCCGAGGTCCTCGGCCGCCAGTTGACCGACGGCGACGGCCCGAACGATGGGGACTCGACGGTGGCGAGAGACGTCCTGCGGGCCTTGGAGCGGTGCATGTCAACGCTGAAGACCGTGCAATTGGCTTGCGCGCCGAAGGGTTCGGTGATCATCGAGTCTGGTCCGACGACGATAATCCTACACCTGATACGGCACGGCTACCTTCGCGGTACCTTCAGGTTGAAGCGCGCCGACCTCAAACTCAGTCTTCTGCCGGAGAGGATCGACCGTCTGGTGAGACGCGTCCTTCCCACCGACGACGTGTCCTGCGACCCGCGCACGTACTCGGCTAGGCAACTTCGTGAGGTGTTCATCATCGAGGCGTACCGCCGCCAGCGCGTTCCCCTTGAGATCGAGCTGTCGGAGGATGTCGCGGACACCACAGAGCGCATCTGCAGGGCCATCAGCCGCCTAGCGAAGGCGCCGCGCAAGAGTCGCGCAGGCGCCTGAGGCGTGCGAGGTTCTCGGCATCCTTGACGGGAGGGTCTCCCGGCATCTCGATCACGATAGGCACGGCTGCGATGCGCTCCTCGGTGAACAGCGCGGCGAAGCCGTTCTCCCCGATCGTTCCCTCGCCAATCCAGGCGTGCCGGTCGCGGCGTGAGCCTGCGGCGAGCAATGAGTCGTTTGCGTGGATGAGCCACAACCGCTCCGGTCCGCAGGTGCGGTCCAGCTCATCGAGCGCGGCGGACCAGCCGGTCGTGGTAGACAGGTCGAGTCCGCTGGCGTGTAGGTGGCAGGTGTCAAGACATACTCCTGTGAGTCGGCGTACCTGCGGGTCCAACGCGCGCAGTATCGCCCCGAGATGCTCTAACTTCGACCCGAAGCCGCCGCCTGCGCCGGCGGTGTTCTCGAGCAACAGGGGCGCGTCGCACGATGCGCCGACGAGCGAGCGGCTGACGGCGATCGACTCCGCGACGAGGCGGGCCGCCTGTTCCGCTTCGAGCCCAGCGGGAGCGGCGACGTGACAGACCACCCCTTGCGCGCCGAGCGCGCTGGCTCTCCCAAGCTCGTCGGCCAAGGCGACCATGGAGCGCTCACGCAGGCGAGCATCCTCGGAAGCGAGCTGGATCAGGTAGGCGGCGTGTGTGAACAGCGGAGACAGGTCGCTGGCGATCAGTGCTCGGCGAAAGCCACTCGCCGCTTCCTCGTCAACGGGGGGACCTTCCCACCGTTGCGGGCT
>JBBILP010000198.1:0-2410 GCA_037444885.1 Actinomycetota bacterium
GCCAAACCCCGTTAGTGCCTCCTCGGCACACATCACCGCGTGGCCGGTACCCAGCTGTTCATCCTGGCGCACGCACTTCACACCCGGAACGAGCGCCTCGACGGTACCGGCGCAATGCCCGACGACCAACATGGGTTCGCACTCGGCGGCTCTGGCCGCTCGGACAACGTAGCCGACGAGTGGAACTCCGAGGATCTCGTGGGCCACCTTCGGCAGGTCGGACTTCATCCGGGTGCCTTCGCCAGCGGCGAGGATAAGAGCGATCGCGCTCACACGCGCTCCTTTGATGTCATCACGGCGAAGAATGGCACCCCGGAGTTATCGGCTGGCTGGGGCGGTAGGATTCGAACCTACGGATCGAGGATCCAAAGTCCCCTGCCTTACCGCTTGGCTACGCCCCAAGAGTACACCGCAGTTTATGGAAGCGCCCGCGAGCCAGTCAACCCGCGTACTTGCCGACGAGCGTGATGCTACTCTACGGCCGCTGCGGCCTGGGCGAATGCGTCGACGCCCCCTTCGACGTCGAACTGGTCGAGCACGGCCTGTTGGATGAGGTTACGCGTCTCGGTGTTGATCGGATGGCACACGTCCCGGAACTCGCCGTTCGGCAGCTTCCTCGACGGCATCGCGACGAACACGCCCTTGTCTCCGTTGACGACACGAAGGTCGTGCACGACGAACACGTCGTCGATCACGATGCTCGCGATCGCACACACCTTGTTCATAGCAACCGGCCGCAGCGTTACCTTCGTGACGTCCATCCGAGCCCCCCATAGGGATCCAGTGTGAATCGCGGGCGTCGTGAGCGCTCCGGCCTAGAGTATTCGCCCGGCTTCTACGAATCCCTCCCAGACATGGCGCGCTGGTGGAGCACCCGCTCCGCGATGATGACATCCGCGGGCTTGTCGACATCCGCGCCGATGGAGGCGTGCTCGGTGAAGATCGCCACGCTCTTGCCGCCAAGCAGCTCCTCCATCTTCGCCTCGACTTCGCCGTGCGTCAGTCTGCCGACCACGAGCTTGGCGGCGAACCTGAGTCCGATGACCCCCGCCATCCGTAGCGCGCTCTTGCGCGTGTCGAAGAGCCGCTGCCCGATGACCGAGTTCCGCAGGAGCAGGTGAGGGTTGGCGAGCATCATGTTGCCTCCGGTGACCTCGCCCGTCACGAGCCTCACATACGTTCGCTGACTGCCCGCGTACTGGCTCTCCACATCCTGTCTGCGAATCAGGGGATACGCGAAGTCAGCGCCCGAGGCCAGGCCGTCGGAGACGAACGAATCGACAGCGGCGGGCAGGAGCGTTGGCAGATCACCGGTTGTGATGAGAACCGGCCTCTCGGCACGGAAGGCGGATGCGCCGGCAATCACGTTCTCGGAGAACGAGCCGCCGGAAACGACGAGCTTGTCTACCCGGTCCGCCCACGCACCCAGACCCTCGGCCGTGGGGACTACAACCGCTACATCCCCGATCGACTCGGCAGCCTGCAATGCGTCGGCAACCCATTCCACCATGGGCTTGCCAGCGATTGGCGCGAGTCCCTTGAACCGGCATGACGGGTCGATGACCGCCCCATCCCCACCAGCTAGGATCACAGCGTCGACCTTCACTTACCATCTCCCAGCTCGTGAGGGCTGGCGACCGTCCTCGTGACCGTCGACCATGAGCCGGCGGCGCGCACGGTCTCGGCGGCCTTGGTCGCAGCGTCCATCGTCGCACAAACGCCCGCGATGGCGGACCCGCTTCCGCAAACGACCGTTCCGAGCACGCCGGGCGAGCGACGGACCACGCCGAGCAGGTCCCCCATGGCGGGAGCGACGGTGAGCGCAGCCGCCGCGAGGTTGTTGCGCAGCAACGCCGCGACGGCCGCGGCGTCACCCCGTCCGAGAGCGGAGACGAGTTCGTCTGGCGCCTCGGGAGGTAGCTGCTTGCCGGCATCGAAAGCGGCGTACACCTCGGAGGTGGGACAACGCTGCTCGGGCATGGCTAAGACGATGGGGAGGGAGAGCGGCGGCAGAGTCGCCGACAGGACATCGCCGCGTCCCGTATACAGAGCGGCGCCCGGCGCCAGGAAGAAGGGAACGTCCGCGCCGAGGGAACGAGCCACATCCACGAGCCGAGGCTCGGAGGGCGAGAGGCCCCACATCGAGGCCAGAGCGCGCAGCACGGCACCGGCGTCGGAGCTGGCTCCCCCGAGTCCCGCTGCATGGGGGATGTGCTTGGTGATCGAGACCTCCACCAGCGGCTCGCATTCGAAGGCCTCGGCGGCGGCGAGCACGGCCCGGTATGCGAGGTTCGCCTCCACGGACACGCCGGGAAGGGGATCGCAGGAGAACCGGAGCGTTGACGCTGGGACTACCGACACCTCGTCACCGAACTCCAAGGCGTGGATGACTGTAGTTACGTCATGGTAG
>JBBILP010000199.1:0-2365 GCA_037444885.1 Actinomycetota bacterium
GCGTGAGTATTCGCGCCGAGGGGAAGTGCGCGCCGAAATCGAGCATGTTGCGAACCGTGGCCGCTCGGAAGGAGTAGATCGCTTGTGCGTCGTCACCGACGGCTGTCAGCCCGGTGCCGTGCGGGCAGAGCATACGCAGTATCTCTGATTGGAGCGCGTTGGTGTCCTGGTACTCGTCAACGAGCACGCGATCGAACCGGCGTCGAACCTCCCGTGCTCCGTCGGGCGACTCCAGCAGCGCGTGCCAGTACAGCAGCAGGTCGTCGTAGTCGAGCACGTTGGCGGCCGCCTTGCGGTCGACGTACGCCCCGAACAGCTCGCGGAGCGAGTCCACGTGCTCAAGGCACCACGGGAAGGCGCTGCGCAGGACCTCGTCGAGACCGGCGCGGGAGTTGACGCATCGGCTGAAAATGTCCAGGCACGTTCCCTTGAGCGGGAAGCGATTACCGCCCTTCGAGCCGAGGCCGAGATCGGTTCTCGCCACGCCCATCATGTCCTCGGCGTCGCTTCGGTCCATCACCGTGAAGTCCGGTTCCAGTCCGATGGCTCTGCCGTGAAGGCGCAGGAGTCTCGCGGCCGCCGAATGAAAGGTGCCTCCCCAGACTGCGCCTGACGCCGATGCCCCGTTCGCGAACTCGGGCGGCATGCGCCTGAGGATGCCATCTACACGCCGGAGCATCTCTGAGGCGGCTCGGCGGGTGAAGGTCAGCAGCAGGATGCGCCTCGGATGGACGCCGGACGCGATGTGGAACGCGACGCGGTGGGCGAGTGTCGCCGTCTTGCCGGTGCCCGCGCCCGCGACCACGAGTAGCGGGTCGACGCCGCTTTCCACGGCGGCGCGCTGCTCCGGGTTGAGATCGCGCAGCAACTCATCCAGCGCCGCCGATCGCGCAGCGGCGGGAGTTGTGGCGTCGCTCACGCCTTCGAGCATCTGATCCTCCGAGGGGCCGTGTGTGGCTAGGAAGGTAGCACATGTGTTCGCTACGAACAAGTGTTTGGTTGTGCGTCGCACCAAGGAGTCCGAGCCGCAGACCGGGCGTCTCGGGCTTGTGCGCGCTCGGGTAGGCGAGACCGTGATACGGTTGCGACATGCTATCCGTCAACCGCTTCGTCGCCACATGCCCGAAAGGCGTTGAGTGGCTACTCGCCGATGAGCTTCGCGCTCTGGGCATGGAGGACGTCCGCGAATCCAGGGCGGCGGCCACCTTCGGCGGCACTGTCGCGGACGCCTACCGCGTCTGTCTGTGGTCCCGGCTGGCCAGCCGTGTTCTGATGACGCTTGCCGAGTTCCCCTCGGCGACCGGAGACGAACTGTACGCCGGGGCGAGCGGCGTCGCCTGGGAAGAGCACCTGGACGCCAGCCGGACACTTGCCGTGGATGCCAACGGGTCCACGAGCGGAATCTCGCACACCGGGTTCGCCGCGCTCAAGGTGAAAGACGCGGTCGTGGACAGAATCCGCGAACTTGTCGGCGATCGTCCTTCAGTCGACCTCGAGCGTCCCGACGTCCGCTTGAACCTTCGTCTTCGCCGAGAACGGGCGACGCTCTCGCTCGACCTGTCCGGAGAGCCGCTGAACCGGCGGGGCTATCGCGCGGACGGCGAGCAGGTCGAGGCGCCCCTGAAGGAGAACTTGGCCGCAGCCATCCTCCTGCGCGCGGGATGGCCCGACATCGCGGCGGGCGGAGGCGCTCTGCTCGACCCGATGTGCGGTTCGGGCACGCTGCTGATCGAAGGCGCTCTGATGGCGCTCGATCGCGCGCCGGGGTTGTTGCGACGGCGCTGGGGGTTTCTGGGGTGGTCGGGCCACGACGCCTCCGCCTGGGAGGCGCTGCTCGATGAAGCGGATTCGAGGGCCGAGGCAGACTCGGAGATCCGGCCACTGATCCGCGGGTTCGACTCGGACGCGCGCGCGGTCGATCTGGCCCGGGCATGCGTGAGACGTGCCGGCCTGAAAGGCCGAGTTGACGTGGAGGTCGGCGACGTTTCCGGCTTTGTCGCTCCTGCCGACGCCATCCCCGGGCTCGTAGTCACGAATCCGCCCTACGGCGTGCGGCTCGGTCGCCCGGGAGGTCTGGAGGATCTCTACTCTCTCCTCGGAGAGCGCCTGCTTGACCGCTTCTCGGGTTGGCGCGCGGCGATCTTCACCTCGGAGGAGGGACTCGCCCGAGCGACCGGTATGCGCTCCGCCGCCGCCCACGCGCTCTACAACGGCGCGATACCCGCGAAGGTGTACGTCTTCGACATAGCCCCGGGCATCCGCCAGCAGCCGGTGAAGCGCTCGGCGCAGGGCCGCGCATCGGCGGACACCCCGCCGCCCGCCGACAGCCCGCCGCCCGCCGACAGCCCGCCGCCCGCCGACAGCC
>JBBILP010000200.1:0-2359 GCA_037444885.1 Actinomycetota bacterium
GCCGCATCGGCACCGCAAGGCTTTCGGGAGCGGGCGACGCAGCCGTCAGCGCACCGCCGTACTTGGCGCCGTCGAGGACCTGGCGGGCGCTTTCACGGTCGCCGAAGTGGCGCGAGAGGCCCGGCGTGTCGCTCCGGAGATCGGAACCGCCACCATGTACCGCGCGATCTCGGCGATGGTCGAGTCCGGGCACATCGAACGAGTGGGCTCCCGGGGCATGTCTGCTTTATACGCCAGGTGCGCTGAGGGACATCACCACCACCTGGTCTGCACTTCTTGCGGCGCGACGGCAATCGCGCACTGCCCCGTCATCGAACAGGACTCCCTCGCCGCGGACCCGGACGGCTTCCTAGTCACCGGACACGAGCTTCGCCTGTTCGGCCTTTGCGCCTCGTGCCGCCCGGGAGAAGCGACATGACCCACATCCACATACCCGACGGCGTCCTCCCCTTCTGGCTTTGGGGCGCGGGCTGGCTGGTCGCGATCGCCCTGATCGCGCTCGCGTCGCGCATGTCTCGGCGGGAAGACGTGCGACGCAAGGTGCCGCTGCTCGGCGTGGTATCGGCGCTCGTGCTCGTGTCGATGTCCAGCGAGATCGTACCGATCGCGTACCACATCAACCTGACGGTCGTCGCCGGAGCGCTGCTGGGACCCTGGCTCGGGATCATCTCGGCGTTCGTGGTTGAAGCGATCCTCGCGATGCTCGGACACGGAGGCGTGACCGTCCTCGGGCTGAATACGCTGATGATCGCCGCCGAGATGTGCCTGGGCTGGGCGCTCTTCCGCCTGGCTGTCAGAGTTCTCGGGCGAGTACGGGTGGGATTGGCGGCCGGCACGGCTACCGTGCTAACGCTGGCGGTGACCACGGGTGCGCTCGTTGGGATCGTGGCGCTCTCGGGCGTGGGCGGGGCGACAGCCCGGGAGACCGGCGCGCTCGATCCGAGTTCGCTGACGTTCCGGGCACCCTTCTCGGATGGCGTCTTCACCGTCGGACTGCTCGGGAGCGAGGAGGAGGACGGCGCGGGTGAGGGCGAGCCCGGGAGCGGGGTCGGCGGAGGCGAGCCCCGAGGCGAGGCCGGCAGGGGCGACCTCTCGGTTCGCCGATTCGCGTCGGTGGTGTTCACGCTCGGACCGGTCGGGTGGCTGGTCGAAGCGCTCGTGACCGCCGGGGTGCTCGGCTACGTCGCGCGAGTCCGACCCACACTCGTCTTCTCCGGGGCGCTCGCCGAGACCCACCGAGTGCTTCCCGGCGACGAGCAGGGAGGCCACTAGGATGCGCGTCACGGAGGTCGACAGCTGGGCGGTGCGCGGCACGTCCGCGCTGCACCGCGCGGCCCCATCGGCGAAGGTGGCGGCCTTCATCCTGGTGCTCGCGTCGGTCGTCGTGAGTCAGAACCTCTTCGTCATCCTCGGCGTGATGCTGGCCGTCGCCTGCGCGATTCCCGCGTTCGGCCTGCCGGGCCGACAGGTGTTCGGCCTAGCGGCGTATCCGGGACTGTTCGCCCTGGTGTTCGCGTTCGCGTCCGCCCCCGAGCCGCTCACGGGTGCGCTCTTCGTCGCGAAGGCCGTGACCGCGGCGCTCGGCGCCGTCACGGTCATGTACACCACACCCTACCCGTACGTGTTCGGCCTGGCGCAGCGCTACCTGCCAACGATAGTCGGCGACGCCTTGCTCATGACGTACCGCTCGCTCTTCCTCCTCGCCGAGAAGCTCTCGAGCCTACTGGTGGCCGTGCGACTGCGCTCGGGCCTCTCGGCTAGACAGCCCCTGCGTGCCGCGCGCGCGACGACTCAGGCGCTCGGAGGACTGCTGTTGTACGCGTTCGATCTCGCTCAGCGCGAGTACGACGTCATGCGGCTGCGCGGCTACGAGGAGCGCCTCCAGGTCACGCTGCCTCGCTCCGAGTCGCGGGGGTTCGACGCGGCGCTCGTGGGCGTGGGGGGCGTGATGCTGGCCGCAGCCGTATCCTGGCGCGTGTGGTTCGAGCACCTGAACCCCTACAGCTGGCTGCTCGCCGTCGGCGCGGCGGCCTTGCTGGCGCTGTCGTGGACGCTTAGGAGGCTCCGATGGAAGTAGTACGGGTGTCGTGTGTGAGTCACGCCTACGAGGACGGCACGGCGGTCCACCTGTGCGGCCTCGACTTCGTCGCGACGAGAGGATCCCGCGTGGCCGTACTCGGCCCGAACGGGGCGGGCAAGACGACGATGCTCTACCACATACTCGGCCTGCTGAGGCCGCAGGAAGGTGTGGTGAGCGTCTTCGGCGTCTCCCCTTCCGAGTCGTGGCGCGACATCCGTCGGCGTGTCGGCGTCGTGCTGCAGAACGTCGACGAGCAACTCATCGCGCCTACCGTCTTCG
>JBBILP010000201.1:0-2353 GCA_037444885.1 Actinomycetota bacterium
CCGCTGGGTCGCCGGCAACGGGGATGACGCCGCCAAGGTACTTCTCGGTCATGTTGAGAAGTCGGCTGACCAGGTTGCCCCAGTCGTTCGCGAGATCGCCGTTGTAGCGCTGGATCATGGACTCCATCGAAATCGAGCCGTCGGCGCCGAACTGCACGTCCCTCATGAAGTAGTAGCGATAGGCGTCGCTCCCGAACCGCTCGACGAGTTCCGCCGGGGAGATCACGTTTCCCCGAGACTTGCTCATCTTCTCGCCCTTCGCCAGAAGGAACCCGTGAGCGAAGACGTGCTTGGGCAGGGGCACGCCGGCGGCCATGAGCATCGCCGGCCAGATCACACAGTGGAAGCGGATGATGTCCTTGCCGACGAAGTGGTAGTCAGCAGGCCAGAACCTGGCTGAGTCGCCTCCGAAAGACGGCTCCCCGTCGTTCCCGAAACCGGCCGCCGTTATGTAGTTCAGTAGGGCGTCGAACCACACGTACATGACATGGTCCGAGTCAAACGGCAGCGGAATCCCCCAGGTGAAGGCTGTGCGGGACACCGACAGGTCCTTCAGCCCCGACTGCACGAAGGAGAGCACCTCGTTGCGGCGTGTCTCGGGCTGTATGAACTCGGGGTTCTCTTCGTAATAGCGCAAGAGCGGCTCCTGGTACGCGGACAGCCGGAAGAACCAGTTGTCTTCGCGCACGAGTTCCACGTCGCGCCCGCACTGAGGACACTTGCCCTCGGCCAGCTGCTCGCCCGTCCAGAACGTCTCGTCTGGAACGCAGTACCAGCCTTCGTAGTGCCCCAGGTAGATATCGCCTCTGTCCTTGAGCAGTTGCATGAACGCGCTCGCGCCCTTGACGTGGCGCGCCTGTGTCGTGCGAATGAGGTCGTCGTTGCTGATCGACAGCATCTCCCACGCCTCGGTGAACTTGGGCACCATGGAGTCGACCCACTCCTGGGGGGTGACGCCGTTGGCTTCCGCAGCCTGGGAGACTTTCTGGCCGTGCTCATCCAGGCCGGTGAGGAAGAAGACATCGTAGCCGTGCATCCGCTTGTACCTGGCGAGAGCGTCCGCCGCGATGGTCGTGTAGGCGGTACCGAGATGTGGAACGGAGTTCACGTAGTAGATCGGCGTGCTGATGTAGAAGACGGGGCGAGTCATGGGGTTTCGGCTGACCTTTTCATGGGCAATTATGGAAGTGACGCCGGTCCTATACCCCCCGGAGGCAACCGGAAAGGCAAACCTATCTTCAACAGGGGTGCTGGGTTAGTCAACCGAAAGGCGGCGGGACATGAGCGAGACGGGCATTGTCCGACGAGTGGATGACCTGGGCCGAATCGTAATCCCGATGGAACTGCGACGGACGCTCGGCATCAACGTCAAAGACCCGATCTCCATTTCAGTCGAGGGGGATCGCATCGTCCTCGAGAAGTACAGGGACGCTTGCGTCATATGCGCCGGGCAGGACGGGATAACGCGCGTCCAAGGCAAGGCCGTTTGCGAGCACTGCGTCGGAGAGATCAAGAAGGCCTAGCGCCTCACCCTGGCGAGTTCGTACGCGACGTTGCGCGGCAATCCCATTTCCGAGGCGACACGTCGCACGGCCTCCGACGTCGTCAGCCCGTCCTCCATGAGTTCTGCCACTCGGGAGCGCACTCGATCCGGGTCGGGCGCCTCAGCGGTTTCCGAAGAGTCCGGCGGGCCGACGAGCAGCACGTACTCGCCCTTGGGCTCGCGGTCCAACAGTCCCGCCATCAGCGTCTCGGCGGTGCCGCGAAGCACCTCCTCGTAGAGCTTCGTGAGCTCTCTGGCCAGCACTACCCGGCGACGGGGGAATACCTCGGCAATCGTCGATAGCGTTTCCGCAACCCTTCGTGGCGACTCGTAGAAGACTAGCGTGGCCCGCAGTTCCGCCAGGCCCTCAAGCGTCCGCCTCCGCTGCCCGGGCTTGCGTGGCGGGAAGCCTCCGAAGTAGAAGGCGTCGGTGGGCAACCCGGAGGCGACCAGAGCTGTGATGATGGCCGAGGAACCGGGCAGCACCTCGACCGGCAAGCTCTCCGATATGCACGCGTCGACGAGCCGAGCGCCCGGGTCGGATATGCCGGGAGTCCCGGCGTCGGACACCAGCGCCACCACCGCTCCATCCGCGATTCGCGTCACTACGCCGGCGGTGCGAGCCGCCGCGTTGCGCGCGTGGTACGCCTCCAGCGGTGTGTGGATGTCGTAGCGGGACAGCAGCTTACGCGTCGTCCGCGTGTCCTCTGCCTGAATCACGTCGGCCGCGCGCAACGCGTCGAGCACCCGCAGGGTCACATCCCCGAGGTTGCCGATCGGTGTAGCGCAGACGACCAGCCTTCCTCGTTC
>JBBILP010000202.1:0-2339 GCA_037444885.1 Actinomycetota bacterium
CGCGGACGACGCTACCCCAAGGAAGCGGGCGGCCGTGCTGTCCACGTCAACGTTGTAGAGGCGGACGGGGTTGTTGGCCGCGGAATCGATGTCGCGGGCCACCAGGTAGCCCTTGCGGATCTCCCCGGTGTTTGAGGCGGCCATGAACCGCTTCACATAGCGCTTGGTTATCGTGCCGACCCGCATGGTCGGTGCATCGAGGCTGTATTGCGTCCACGGACAGGAGTCGGTCCTCGGCACGACCACGCGACCAGAGCGCCACTGCGGCAGGACGCGTATCCTCCGAGAGCCGATGATGTCGTTTGAGAGCGGGAACTCGAGCTCGAACACCAGGCCGATGCGACGAAGGAGCAGCGGAAAGTTGCCGAGAGACGAGACCGCGCGGTGGAAGTCCATAGGCGGGATGGCGGGTGGGGTGAAGCCTTGCGGTACCGCGAAGGCCGCGTGGAACGCCTCGAATTGCTGGAACGCAGCGGTTTGCGCAGGGTTGTTGGCGAGCGAGCGGACGGCCTGAGGGCGAACCTCCTGCGGCATCACGTTGACGATGGGCGGGTTGGTCAGGCCCGGCGGTTGCACGAGGTCCATGACCTGAGGGATGCGGTACGTAAGCGACGGCTCGGCGGCGATCGCACGGTACTGGTCCTTGATCGCCGTGTGCACTTCCCTGGTGGAGAACGAGCGCATCGTCGCGCCCGAACGGTCGGCGAACGTGAAGCTCTTGACCCGCATCGACGGCCGGAAGATCATCCCGAACAAGCCGGACTCGGCCGGCGGCGAGGCGACCGAGACGCCCGTCACCGTCTTGACCACGGGAGGCGTCCCGGTCGTGCTCACCTCGACCTGGAAGGTCAGGCTGTTGAGCGTGTCCGCCCAGTTCAGCGGGGAGAGCACGGACGCGAAATCGGGATAGTCCGCAAGGGTTCCCGAGGCGCCGATCGCCGTTTCGAGCTGTGGCGCGACGTGGACGGACAAGCGCAGCTTCGGTGCCGAGTCCGTCCCTTTGGGTTGTGCCGCGCCATTGGGCAGTGCGGTCCATACGATTCTCTGGCTGAGTGGCATCGCGAATCACGCTCCCAACTGCGCTGGCGCGAACGCCTGACAGTATTCGTTCCAGTCCGCTTGCACGGGCATGAGGTGTTTGAATCTCGGATCCTCTCCGGCGAGCTCCTTCTTCACGCTCAGCTTCACGGGGATCGTGAAGAACACGAGTTCAATCTCAATCGTCAGCGTTGCCGTGCCGGTGAGCTTGTCGCCCTTCTGTCCCGGTAGACCGGGCTTGTCGAACGTCTCGTAGGTGAGGGCGATGTAGAAGGTGAGGGAGACGCTGATGAGTCCGAGAATCTCCAGACAGCCAGCGAGCCGGATGAAGATGGTGAACGACATCTTGTTCTCTGGCTCGCGGTCGTAGCGGACGATGAACCCGCCCTTGATCTCCACGCTTCCGCTTGCCAGACCGCCAAGGCTGAACGACGTGCCGGCTCCGAACTCGAGAGATATCTCGAGCATCACGATGCCCTTCGCATCGAAGGTCATCAGCACGTAGCCGCCGCCACCAAAGCCCATCACGAGGAGCTCGAATGGACGCTCCCGACTGCAGAACCAGAAGTCGAGCGTCACCGGGTCGCCGGTGAACGGCAGCGTCAGCCCCGCGTAGATGGACATGTTCTTCAGGCTGAAGACGCCGATCGCGATGTCGGGGAGCGCGATCGTCAGCGAGGCGGTGATCCCCTGACCGGTGACGTCGATCTTGAGCGGACCGGCCTCGATGACGGTTTCGAGGGTGGACACCCCCTGGGTCGCGAGACCGCTTCCGGAGGGACCTCCTCCGCCTAGGGCGCCCAGGTACTTGGCTATCTCGGCGAGGTACGCGAGCTCCTGGCCGAACTTCACGTCGATGATCTCGGGAGTGACGTCGGGCGCCCCACCATCCCGGGACTCGAACTTGAGTGTCTTGAAGGTGAGGATCACGCCATCGAACGCCGGCTTGACCAGCACCAGGTCGAACGACGTGAGCTCGGCGGTCACCAGCGATGTCGGTGGAGCTCCCGACGTGAGGCTCTTTCGCATCTCGCCAGTGAGCTGCAAGACGCACTGCTTGGTCGGGTCGTAGGGAGTGCCCGGTGGAGGCGCCGGGGTCTGGAGCTTCGGCTTCAGCAGCGGGATGCTCTGGCTGGTCAGCGGTACCTGCCAGGTGAAACGAACGATGACGGTGTTCGGATCGCCCGGGTCGAGGACCTTCTCGAAGACCGGCATCTTGTCGAGCGTCATCGCGGCGACGCCCTGGAATACGTCCTTCAGCGTGATTCCGCCCAGAAGCTCGGCGTTGAGTATGCTTTCGA
>JBBILP010000203.1:0-2319 GCA_037444885.1 Actinomycetota bacterium
ATCGCATCGGCGAAGCCGGCCCCCGACGCCACGTACGCCACCCCGTCGTACGGAAGCCCGGCGCGTCCGAGCGCATCCACGGTCGCCGAGGCCACCCGCGCCGCGGTCTCGTAGCGATTCCCTCCGGCTAGGCGCATGACCGCGAATCCTCGGCTGGTAAGGTCGTCGACGACCGCGCCGCGCACGGCGGACTCCCCGCCGACGACGTAGACGGTGGTCACACCCAGTCGAGTGAGCTCGTATCGCACGGCGCTGGGTGCCCGATCGGGCTGCACCAGCAGCACTGGCCCGCCAATGGCGCCGGCAAGGGCGCTCCCGCCCAGAGCATCCGGCCAGGTCTCGCCGCTGCAGAGGACCGCGGCCGAGACCGAACCGGTCGCAAAGGTCGAGCGCGACGCCTTGACCGCTGTGTCGTAGCGACTGATCCCGCGAACCGGCTCGAGGTAGTCCAGGTAGTCCTCTTCGATCCCGAGGTAGCGATAGGGTGAGTACCCGGGACCCCAGTACGGGTAGGGTGTGGCTCGGCTGACCGCCTTGCCTTGCGAGCCGCTCTCCTCCATCGCGATGTACTGCGTTCTGACCAGCGGGTCTACCCAGCCCACGAAGAGCACCGCGTGCCCCGAGGTCACCGTCCGACCCTGGTCGTCCAGCACCTTCGGCTTGAGCATGATGTCGCCGGGCTGGAGTTCGTCGGCGGAGATTCTCTCGGAGACGCCGGGCAGCGTGTTGGTGGCCAGAGAACGTGGACGTCCGTCCGTGTACGTCAGCTGCCACGCCATCGAGACGAACCCCGAGCAGTCCTGCCGATACCCGGTGTCACGATTGGGGTAGTAGCTCGACTGGCTGTAGGGAACGCCGATCGTCACCCACTCCTGGCCCCGCGAGACGACCACATCGCGAGTGATGGCGAGAGCGGAGCTAGGGGTCAGCGCGAATAAGGCCGCCGCCAATGCCAGGTGTAGGGCGACCCGCCGAGATCGGGTGTGTACCTGCTGCGTCATATGCTGCGTCACGGCTGCTCGGCCTCGGACACCGCCGAGGCACCGCGCTCCATACTACTGCATCGGCCGCGACGGAGCACAAGTTGAGCCGAGCGCGAGTCCCCGCGGTGAGTCGCGGTGTGGCGGGCGGTCGCGGTGTGGCGGGCGGTCGCGGTGTGGCGGGCGGTCGCGGTGTGGCGGGCGGTCGCGACCCTACTTGTCGCCGGTGAACCCTTCAACCACGTACGTGCCCGACCGCTGGTCGCGACGCAGCGTGATGAACCCGAGCTTCTGCGCCTCTTCGAGGAACCGGTTGAACGAGCGGTACCCGTAGGCGTTCTCGGTGAACGACGGCTGCTTGCGCCGCATCGTGTCCTTGACGAGCGACGAGTGGATAGCCTCGATGTTCTCGCGCTGCAGCGCCTCGATGGACTCGAAGAGCAGCTTGAAGGCCGGCTTCTTGGCGCGCGCGACCTTCTCGCCGACGTCGGGTGCACCCGATGGCGCGCGCAAGTCCTCGTAGTAGATGAACTCGTCGCAGTTTGCGGCGAGAAGATCGCTCGTCGAGTCCTTCAGTCCCAGCCCGATGACGGTCTTGCCGTTCTCCTTGAGCTTGGAGACGAGCGGCGTGAAGTCGGAATCGCCCGAAACCACCACGAACGTGTCGATGTGCTCCTTCGCGTGGGAAAGCTCCATGGCATCCACGGCGAGACGGATGTCCGCCGAGTTCTTGCCGCTCACTCCCCTCTCCGGAATCTCCATGAGTTCGATGCCGAGTTCGTGGAGTGGCGTGACGTAGTCTGTGAACCGCCCCCAGTCCGCGTAGGCGCGTTTCGCGACTATCTTGCCCTTCTCGACGAGCCGCTCGAGCACGAGTCTCATGTCCAGGCGTTCCGTTCGCTTGGTGCGCTTGGCGCCTCCCTGACCCGGCTTCACCCCGAGCGCCAGATTCTCGAAATCGATGAAGACCGCCAGCGCGTGTGCTTCGTCCGGCATACAATTCCCTCCGTTGACAACGGCCTCGAGGCTCGAGCCTCGGCCAGGTATCTTCCGCGGAGAACGATACCACTGCGCCGCTTCGGGCGCGCGACGACCGGGGTACACTCTCCCGAGGAGCCGGCAGGCAGCCGACGCACGGAGGGGGAAGATGAAGTCGCACACCGCGTACATGACGTTCACCACGCCCAAGCGGCGCGAGTTCGTGAGAATCACGGATAACGTACGCTCCGCCGTCGAGGAGTCCGGGGTGCGCGAGGGGATCGCCGTCGTGTGCGCCATGCACATCACGGCCGCCGTGTGGATCAACGACGACGAGCCCGGCCTGCAGGAAGACGCGCTC
>JBBILP010000204.1:0-2290 GCA_037444885.1 Actinomycetota bacterium
GTAGGCCTTCGCCCAGAGCTCCATCGGCATCCCGTATCCGGGTTCACTGAGGCCTAGGTCCGCCACCGCCTCCAAGCGGTAGGCCTTGAACCCGCAGAAAGCGTCCGTGATGCCCCAGCCGGTGACCGCGTTGATCTCTTTCGTGACGCGCTCGTTGACCGCTCTACGGTCCTCGGGAACAGTGCCCACGACGCGACTCGTCGGTAGATAGCGGCTGCCCGAGATGATGTCCCCGCCCTGGCCAAGCTCTAGGAGGAACTCAGGGATGTGCGCCGGCTCGTGTTGCAGATCGCAGTCCATCGTGACCACTCGCTCGAGTCCCGCGAACTGCGCGAAGACGAATGCGTCGATCAGTGACCGTCCGTACCCCATGTTCTCGGGGTGGTTGAGCACGAGTATGTCGTCGCGCATATCGAGGACTTCGGCCGTGGCGTCGGTGGAACCGTCGTTCACCACGATTATCTCGCCGGGAAAGTAGGCACGGATGGCGCCGATCACCATGTCGACCGTAGCCTCTTCGTTGTAGACAGGCAGCAGAATGGCGTCGTCCACCTGGCGCCCCTTTCGTCCTAGCTAGTCTTCAGGATAGTCCGGGCGCTACTCGGCGGGGCCGGGCGCTCCGGGCTCCTGGATACGATACGCGGTTTCCACACGCGTGTCAGGGCCGAACATATGCCGGACGGAGCAGTACTTCCCCTCCGAGAGCTCGATTGCCCGCGCGACTTGGGATTCCGAGATACCTACGCCCGTGACCACATACTCGACGACGATTCGAGTGAAGATCTTCGGATGCTGTTCCCTGCGCTCAGCGTGGACCTCGATCTCAAGTCCGCGCACGTCTTGTCGTTGCTTCTCTAGGATAGATACGACGTCCATCCCCGTGCACCCCGCCAGCGCGTACAGGAGCAGCCCTACCGGCGTCGGCCCGCTCCCCTCGCCCTTCCATTCCCTCTTGGAATCCATGACGATGCCGTGGCCGACCTCGTCCCACGCGATGAACTGGCGCTTGCCGCCCCAACGGACGGTGGCCTTGTGCGTTTCCACCAAGCCCCTCCTGCGGTCCCGGGAAGTGTCGGCCTATACCTTTCGGCCGACCATCTGGGCGAGTTCGCGAGGCGCCATGGCCTTACTCATCGCCTCTTCAAAGGTTATCTTCCCACCCTGCAGCAAGCTCTTCAGGTGCTGGTCGAGCGTCTGCATGCCGAGCGACGCCCCGCCCTGGATGATGGTGGACATCTGATGCGTCTTGCCCTCGCGGATCAGATTGCTGATCGCGGGAATGCCGAGCATTATCTCCATCGCCATCACCCGGCTCCTGCCATCGGTCGATCTCAGCAACACCTGCGAAAGGACGCCCTCGAGGGTGCCGGACAGCTGCATACGAACCTGCTGCTGCTGGTGTGGCGGAAAGACGTCGATGATGCGGTCTACGGTCGCGGGTCCTCCCGTGGTGTGCAAGGTCGCGAGAACGAGGTGACCTGTCTCGGCAGCTGTGATCGCCGCCGCGATCGTCTCAAGGTCTCGCATCTCGCCGACCAAGATGACGTCGGGGTCCTGGCGCAGTACGCGCTTGAGGGCAGCCGCGAACGAGTGTGTGTCTTCGCCGATCTCGCGCTGGTTCACGTAGGCCTTCTTGTTCTTGTGCATGAACTCGATCGGGTCCTCCAACGTGATGATGTGGAGGGCTCGGTTCTCGTTGATGTGATTGATCATCGCCGCTAATGTGGTCGACTTGCCCGAGCCTGTCGGACCCGTGATGAGAACGAGACCTCGGGGTCGCTCTGCCAAGTACTTACACACCTTGGGCAGAAGCAGTTCATCGATCGTCGGGATCTTGATCGGAATCACTCGGAATACCGCACCCATCGAGTTCCGCTGCTGGAACACGTTGGAGCGGAAACGCGACACACCCGGGATGCTGTACGCGAAGTCGAGTTCGAGTTCGGTCTCGAAGCGCTTTCGCTGCTCCTCGCTCAGCAGACTCAAGATCATCGTCATGGTGTCTTTCGGCGTTAGCGGGCGCGTGTTCTCCACCGGCATGAGTTCGCCTCGCTGACGGATGCCGGGAGGCGAGCCGACCGTGATGTGCAGATCGGAGCCACCCCGCTCTATCATCAGCCTGAGCAGATCATCGATGTGCGGTATGTCCGAATCACCGACTGGACCCTCGACATCCGCAACGGGCTTCGTCGGAGGTGGTGGGAGATCCGGTTCACGTGGAGGCGGGGCCGAGGGGGCTCCGTACCCCGCCGGCGGAGCTTCGGGCAGGGGCACGTCCGTCGCGGGCACG
>JBBILP010000205.1:0-2271 GCA_037444885.1 Actinomycetota bacterium
CCTGCACGAGCTGTACGCGGAGAGCAGGATGATTCCGCAGCGTGGATGGAAGGGCGCGCTTGCTCGCACAGCGGTGACGCGAGTCGAGGGACGGGGCGTGCGCGAGGCGGACCTCGTGATCGTGGCCAATCCGGGTCAAACCGCGCACATCGCTGGACTCGGCGGCCCTCGCATCGGCAGCGACGCCGCCGTTGACGCCGTGCCCCAGTGTCGTGTAGGCCCGCGATTGGTGCTTGTGGAAAACGCGCCGGACCTGCGACGATTCCCTCAACGCGCCGAGCCGCGAGGTCCCGGCACGCCGATGCGCGTTTGTTTCATCGGCCAGAAGCGAAGCGTGGGGCAGCTCGAAGCGCTTATGCGAGCCATCCAACCCATTTCCGGCGCACACGCATTGCTTGCGGGAGGCGGCACCGCCGCGCCCGACATCGAGCGCCTCGCGATCGAATACGACCGCGTGGAGACGATCGGCCGCGTACCCTACGACACGATTCCTGGCCTCTACGCGGGCTGCGATGTTGTGTACGCGGTGTACGACACCACGTACGGGAACTATCGGACTCACTTCCCAGTGAAGGCGATGGAAGGTATGGCGATCGGTGTGCCGGTGATCGTGAGCGAGGGCACGTGGGTGGCCGACTTCGTCGAGCGCGAAGGGGTGGGGGTCGCGGTCCGGCCGTCGGACCCGGACTCGATTCGACGGGTACTCCAGGACCTGTGCGACGATCCAGCTCGAGCGGCCCGGATGGGTGCCCGCGGTCGAGCCATCGTCGAGGAGCGGCTGAACTGGGCCGCCGCCGCCAACCGGCTTGTGGGTGCCTACGCCGCGCTCACCGAGGGCACCCAGGTGTCAGGAGTGTGATTATGGACCAGCGCGTCCCACTCGATACTCCTGCCCAGGAGACGTACGAGAAGGAGTAGCCCGCAACTCGCTGACGGGTTCCGGGGACTCCCGCCAGCGATCGCGATTCCCATCGAGAGGCGACGACGACTCTAGCCCCCCGAGCCTCCCGAGATCAGGGCGCCCGTTCCGCCGCAATGGCGCGTCTCTGTCAAGCCCATCTTGGCGGCGGGCCTGCCGTTGATTAGTACTTGCGGATCGCCGGTCACTATCTCGTAGTAGTTCCCGTCGCAGCACGCGGCATGCACGCCGCGGTCCCCTACGCGTGCCGCAGGCTTGCCGTCCACGTACACGTTTGGGCTGCCGCTGATGATAGGACCCACGGGCGCGTGCGGACATGCCGGGCAGCCGTGGGCGTCCGACGGGCATTGTGCCAGGGAACCCACGCAGGCATACGTCGCGGAAGACACGGCCTGTACCTTGAACGTCTTCTTGACCGGTTTGCCGTTCACGACCACGCTCAACGTTATCTTGTTGGCCCCGGTGTTGGCGAAGATCGGCCTGCTCATCGGTCCACGGTCGGGGCTGAAGGACCCGGTGCCGCTCCACTTCACCTGATCGGAGATGTCCTTACGGTTCTCTCCCGAGCCGACCATGCATTTGGCTCCAAAGACCCACCCCTTGGTGAATACCTTTGGGCTCTTGCCGGCCGGGTACGTCAACGCGAGTGTGACACCACCGATGGTGTCCGTATCCGCATCACCGCTGGCGGCCTCGGCGCTGTTCGCCAGCCACGCCTTGATGAGTTCCAGGTAGTCCGATTCGCTTAGTCCGCCGCATCCCGTGGCGCTTAGTGACCCGACTAGCAGGGTGAGGATCAGAGCCATCCTCCCGAGGGTTCCCGCCATCGCAAGTCGCATCCCGATCCTCCTCCCTATCGCACCAGGCGAAGCCACGGCTCGAGGCTGGTTAGCGGCCTCGTTCCCTTCAGCTTCACCTGACCGTCGGCCAGTTCCATCTTCTCTATCTGGAAACCGTTCTTCGTCAGCCCGCGTCCGACGTAGTTCTCGGCGATGCCCTCCCGGCCCTGGTACCAGCCCCCAGGTACCGTGAAGCGGCCGATCTCCAGCTGAGAGACTTGCAGGCTGCAAGCGTTCTGCGCGACGGAACAGTTGCCCTTCACGTAGAAGGGCATGTCGCTGAAGAGCGAGAGTCTGTCGATCACCTTCTCGGAGTCTTCCGCCGAGACACCCACGTCTGCGAGGAACGGGCGGACGTTGGCCACTCGGATCATGCCGGAGGCCTCGGTCGTACCGCCGGCCCCGACCTTTATCTGTACCAGGTATATGGGGAAGTTCGGTATGTCCGACTGCGCCACTGTGATCGATGAGGACACCTGCTCGTTGGAGAGGGACGCATCGAACTTCTTCAGC
>JBBILP010000206.1:0-2243 GCA_037444885.1 Actinomycetota bacterium
GTGCTCGGGTACTTGCGCCAAGAAGCGCTCGAACTCCGCTCGGCGGAATATCGAGCCGGTCGGGTTGTTGGGATTGCACAGAAACAGCAGGCGCGTCTTGTCAGTGACCGCCGCCAGCATGGCTTCGAGATCGTGCGCGTCCTGCGCGAGCGGAACACGAACAGCCGTCGCGCCCATCAGCGTGCAGACCATCGGATAGACGACGAACGACGGCCATGCGAAGACCACCTCGTCATCGGGACGCAGAACCGCTTGCGCTATGAAGACCAGCAACTCGTTCGAGCCGTTGCCGATGACGACGAGCTCATCGTCAACATCCAAGTGCTCCGCGATCCGGCGTCGCAGCGCGCGCGCCGATCCGTCGGGGTAGCGGTTCACGCGCCCGCAGACGGCCTTGATCGCTTCGACGGCGGCCGGAAACGGCCCACACGGATGCTCGTTGCTGGACAGCTTCAAGACATCCCGGCGGCCGCTGCGCTCCCGGACTTCACTGACGCGCAGTCCAGGCGCGTATGGTGTCAGCGCCTCCAGGTCGGCGCGGATGATGCTCTCCCAGCTCATTGCGGCCCCCTGGTCTTCATCGTGCGCGCCGTCGTGCGCACGGAGCGCGGCGCGCGAGGTTGCCGAGCATTGTCGCAGCTAGCGGGGGGCGAGACAAGAGGCGCGACTCGGGGCGCGACTCGGGAAGCGTCCGGGAAGGCTCGCGCCCAGGGTCAAGAACTAGACGAGCACCCGCCAGAACCCCTCGAGCATGCCGTGCCCATCGACCACACGAACCTCCGCGAGCTGGGCATTCCGGATGTGGAACGACCATATCGCATCCGGTGGAAGGTCGAGCAGGTGCACCAGCGCTGAGCGGAAGACGCCTCCATGCGTGAGCACCGCGTGGCGGCCACCCTCGGCGGTGATCTGGTCCATCACCGCGGCCGTGCGGGCCTGGATCTGAGCGCGCGATTCGCCACCTGGCGCCACTGGCATGTCGAAGCGCTTGTAGTCGAACTCGATGCCCCTGGCCTGTGCCTCCATCAGTGTCAGGGCCTCGGCCTCCCCGAAGTCGAGTTCTTTCAGACGAGCGTCCTCACGCAGTCCGATACCCGTGAGAGCGGCGGCCTCCTGCGCGGTCGCAAGAGCACGCCGCAGCGGCGAGGACCATACGTACTCTGGAGCGAACCCCGAGATCTCTCTCAGCAGACCGAACGCCTGCCGTTCGCCCTTCGCGGTGTACGGCGAGTCGCCGGAACCTACGAACCGACCGGTGATGTTCGCGTGCGTCTCCGGGTGCCGCACCAGCAAGATCGCGGATTCAGGCGCAGATTCGACCATAGCTCCCTACCCGATCAGCGCGACGGCGCAAAGCGTCGCTGTTTCCGCAAGAAGCACCGATGCGCCCATGACGTCCCCTGTGACCCCTCCGAATCGTCTGGATATCGCTACGGGAATCAGGAGGGCGCTTACCTCGGCGCCGAGGCAGATGGCTACGGCCACCCAACCGCCAAGCACGTAGGCCACGGCGAACACAAGCACTTCCGCGAGCGCGGCGGGGATGACGGCCGAGATCTCGGGCCGTCCGGCGACTGCCGCGCCGAAGCCGTCGCTCCTGGCGGGAGCGATCAACCAGGCGGCGAAGGTGGCGGAAAGGCGGCCCATGACCGGTGCCGCCAGTAGTCCCCAGTAGGCGCCGACTCCGACTACAGAGCTCACAGCGCCGATCTGAGCCACGGCCAGAAGCGCGATCGCGGTCGCGCCAAAGGCCCCTGTGTGGCTGTCCCGCATGATCTCGAGCCTGCGTTCGCGCTCCTCGGAGCCCCAGAATCCGTCAGCGGTGTCGGCAAGCCCGTCCCAGTGCAACATGCGGGTGCAAAGCGCCCAAGCGCCGACGATGGCGACGGCCACCACCAGCGCAGACCCCCCGTGCCATCCTGCCGCGCGCAGAACGGCGACGCTTGCCATGGCGATCGCTCCCAGGACGACCCCGACCAGCGGGAAGTAGCCCGCAACGTCGCCCCTGGCGCGCTCGGGCCACTCGGCGCGCACCGGGAACGCGGTCAGGACCCCGAACGCGAGCGTGAGGTCCTCCAGCGGCGCGAAGCGATGGGGCATGACGGGGGCTTCAGTCGGCCTTATCGGAGACACCCGCCTCGGCGAATGTGGCCATTCCCGACATCGCTCGGCAAGCCGCGTCGATGATGCCCATCGCAAGGGCGGCGCCGGTTCCCTCTCCGAGGCGCATGTCCAGGTCGAGC
>JBBILP010000207.1:0-2209 GCA_037444885.1 Actinomycetota bacterium
CTCCGCGACTTCCCACGCCACCGCTGTGTGCGGGTCGAGAAGATAGCGGTTCTCGCTCCAGACGCGCCTGATGGTGGACAGACTGTCCTCGTTGGTCACGTGATCGCCGAGGAGCACCTTGCGCAGTGCCGTGAAGGTCGCCATATCCACCTTGAACAGGCGCTCCTCGGACAGCTGGCGCATCCACTCGCGGGTCTTCAAGCCGCCCGCCAGGTCGAAGAGCAGCCGTTCGAGGTTGCTGGACACGAGGATGTCCATGCTGGGGGAGGGCGTGGTCACGAACCGGCGCTCAGAGATGTCGTACGTGCCGGTCGCGATGAACTCGGCAAGCACGTTATTCTCGTTGCTCGCGCAAAGCAGGCGATCGATGGGCACTCCCATGTGCTTCGCGTAGTATGCGCCGAGGATGTTGCCGAAATTGCCTGTGGGCACGCACACGTCCATGGGCTCGCCGGCCCGCATCGCGCCGGCCGACACGAGATCGGCGTAGGCGCTCACGTAGTAGACGACCTGTGGCATCAAGCGTCCCCAGTTGATGCTGTTCGCCGAGGACAGACGCAGTCCGCGCGACTCGCCCAGCGATTCCGCGAACGCGACATCCCCGAATGCGGCTTTGACCGCACCCTGGCAGTCGTCGAAGTTGCCGCGCACGCCAAAGACCGCGACGTTGCTCCCGCGCTGCGTGACCATCTGGAGTCGCTGGATCTCGCTGACACCCTCGGCTGGATAGAAGACCGCTATGCGCGTGTGAGCCCTATCCGCGAAGCCCTCCATCGCTGCCTTGCCGGTGTCGCCGGAAGTGGCCACGAGCACCAGGAAGTCCTCGGAGAGAACGCCTCGCGCCTGCATCGTCTCGATGGCCTCGGAGAAGAACAGGGGCATGCACTGGAGGGCCATGTCCTTGAACGCCGAGGTCGGGCCGTGCCAGAGCTCGAGGACGTGCATGCCGGGTCGAACCTCCCGCACCGGCGCCACGCGAGGATGCGCGAAGTTGTCGCCGTACGCGCGCCGCATGAGCGAGTCCACGCGCTCGGAAGACACGTCCACGCCGAACCGGGTGTAGAGAGCGGCCGCCCGACGCCAGTAGGGCCAGTCGGCGAAGACGAGAACGTCCTCGAGCGACATCTCGGGGAGGCGGTCCGGCACGAATAGGCCACCGCCCTCGGCGATGCCGCGAACGAGGACCTCGGAGAACGCCGGTCGCGAGTTGTCCAATGCGCGGGTATCGCGATATAGGGTCGTCTTCATAGCGGCAATGCTAGCACGACTCCGCGAGGTCGATCTGCCTGATCACGCTGCTAGAACCCGCACGGGAGCGTGGCTCGCGCGATGCGTGTGCCGACTACGGCGTCGGTTCCGGGGTGGCCTCCTGCCTCTGGAGGTGCGCAGGCGCATCCGTTGGCTGGTCGCGGACCACCGGGCGGTCGCTCGCGTTCAGCGACGCCCATATCGCGATGCCGATGACCACGGCTATGACGACGGCAGTCACGGCGATAATGGCTCGGTTCACTTGCCGTCTCCTTTCTTGGGTTGCTCGATCTCGGCGGCTATGAGGCGAAGTTGCTCGACGGATCGACCGTGCGCGTAGACGCGATAGAGCACCCCGTCGCGGTACCACATCAAGAAGCCGTCGCGCGAGCCCAGGTCTTTCAGCCCGAACGACGCGTCGGCGGGCTCCCTCGCGATGGCGGCGGCGCCACGCACGACGGTGGAGTAGAAGGACGGCTGGCCGGTCGTCTCGGTCGCGGCCTTCTGCTCAGCACTCAGTCGCCTCAGCTCCACAGCGAAGTTAGGCGGCTCGCTCGGCTTGGAGAGCCAGATCTCGAGATCGTCCGTGTAGGTGAGGACCACGCTGTCGGTGGTGTCCCGCGAGGATAGGTAGAGCATGCCCGCGATCCGCTCCGGTGGCACGTAGCCGAATCGGGTCATCGGCGGCGCAGGGGGCGACGTCGGAGGCGCCTGAACGCAGCCGGCTGCGCCGATCAACATGAGGACGAGAGCGGCCACCGCCGCCACGATGAACGAGTCGGTTCGCGCACGCGCCACCCGCATGAGCCGCTCCCCGGTTGGATGCGATCTGGTGTTAAGTGTAGTGTAGTCACTCGGCGCGCGTCGCGCCGTCTCCCCCATGGAGGTCATCAGGTGAAGTACTGCGTGGTCATTCTCGATGGTGCCGCTGGGTGGCCGCTGGACGAACTCGGCGACCGGA
>JBBILP010000208.1:0-2188 GCA_037444885.1 Actinomycetota bacterium
AGACTCGTTGTCCTTCTGGGAGCCATGGACTGCGAAGTTGAGGTTACTGTTCGGCCGGCTCAGCAGGCCAAGACCCGCCCCACTACCAAGGCGGCGCACGCCTAGGCGGCATTGCCGCAGAACGAGCGGATTGACCTGACTCGCTGTGCTCGCAGGTTATCCGCAACACGTTAGGCACCCATGAAGACTGATCTGCTTGCATCGTTTCAGGAGTTGGCCGACGAATTCCTCGCGGCCCATCCCAACGTTCCTCATGAGAGAGCGACCGGGGATTCGTCATGCCAGCTGACGTTCCCGAAGTCCGATGACGCGGGCTTCGATGTCAGCTTCGATCTCGAAGCTGACGGCCGCTACTTGCTTGCGACCGATCATGGATGGCACGACAACGGTGAAGACCTCGCCGCTGAGGCGCTTCCCAGGTACTTCGCGATGATTCGCGACCTGATGAGTCCAGCCACGCGGCTCAGGGAGTTCCGTTCCGCGGGCAAACCGTACCGATGGACGCTCGAGGTAGAGGTCGACGGCCAGTGGACAACAGCCGGAAGCACTTCTCTTCTCTTCTGGAACTACCTCGGTGCGCGTTCGGTCGTCGTCTTCCAGAACAACACGCTTCCGGCGTGCAGACTCCATGCGGACGGATCGGTCGCCTAGCCGCCAGGGTACTGCGCGTGGGGTGCCTAACAAGCGCTTCCTTGGTGTCACCCTGCCCTCGCGGGATACCTGACGCCGTCAGGTAGTCTCGGTCCCGACGGTGGAGTGACCCGAATCGCTTCTGTCGCCCGAAGTGGGGCTGACCTTCGGCTGTCTCGTCCTCCGCCGCCGGGACCGAGGGGTCGCCGACGTGACCTTATAGGAGCCTGGCCAAGAGGCCCCCACCAAGGCGTGTCCGCCGGCGGTCCCCGCCCATCGGATAGGCGCCGACGGATTGGGGATGAGGACATGATAGTGATCGGAGTCGACCCGCACACCAAGACCCACACGGCGGTCGCGCTCGATGCGGGAACCGGGCATCCGGTAGGCGAGCGGACCGTGACCTGCAGCGACCAAGGTCATGACGAGCTGATCACCTGGGCCCGCACGCTCGGAGCCCACTACTTCGCGATCGAGGACTGCCGGCATGTCTCGGCGCGCCTCGAGCGCTACCTGTTGGCACGGGAAGAACGGGTCGTGCGCGTACCGCCCAAGATGATGGCGGGGGCCAGGTCCTCGGCGCGCACGTGCGGCAAGTCCGACCCCATCGATGCGGCGGCGGTGGCGCGGGCCGCACTGCGCGAACCGGGGCTTCCTGAAGCCTCGCTTGCAGGCCTCGAGCACGACGTGCGGCTGCTCATCGACCATCGTGACGACCTCGTTGACGAGCGCAAACGCATCATCAAGCGCCTGCGATGGCACTGTCACGACCTCGAGATCGGGCTCGAACTGCCGCCCAGGGTGCTCGATCGCAATGTATGGCTGGACAGGCTCGAGGGTGTCTTGGACGCATCGCCGGCGAGCACGCGCCGCCGCATCGCTCTCGACGAGCTCAGGCGCATCCGCGAGCTCACCATCGAGATCCGTTCGCTGGGGGCCGAGGTGCGCGCCATGATGCAGGAACTGTCACCGGGGCTTCTTGCAGTGCCGGGTTGCTCGGCGGTGCTGGCGGCGCACCTGGTCGGCCAGGTGGCCGGGGCGGCGCGCTTCAGAGCGATGCTGCCTTCGCGATGCATGCGGGGTGTGCCCCGCTGCCCGTGTCCTCCGGACGCACCCAGCGTCACCGTCTGTCACGCAGCGGGAACCGCAAGCTCAACTCCGTAATCCATCTGGTCGCGGTGACGCAGGCCAGGATGCACCCACCGGCCATCGCCTACATGGAGCGCAAGCAGGCCGAGGGCATGAGCTACCGGGAGGCCCTGCGATGCCTGAAGCGACACGTGGCGCGGACGCTGCACAAGACGATGTTGCGAGACGAGCGCGAGCGTGCGGGCCGAGTGGTGCGAGCTGACTTCGCGGCGCCGGACATCGCTGTGGCGGTGTAGAGTTGACCTAGGAGCAACACCTGACTCGCTTCGCTCGCAGGTTATCCGCCGGACGTTCTGCGCATTCCTCCTCACGTGCGCAGGTGCTATAATCAGCACCAGTATTGCGATCCTGACTGGAGGAGTCATGCACACTCCCGCTGTGAAGTTCTCCGAAGACATCGTGCCCCTCG
>JBBILP010000209.1:0-2176 GCA_037444885.1 Actinomycetota bacterium
GAAGGCCCTCCACCCTCGTGGGTGAGGGCCTTTCGGCCGCAAGGTCAACGGAGTACAGGTTGCGTACCCTCTCGCAAGGATATGCCCGAAGACTCACCGCGCTGCTCGTGCTCGCGGCGGCTATGTGGGCTTTCGCCGCCGCGCCGGCTTCGGCGCTGAGCGGGGCGAAGGTCACTCTGAGCGAGTCGACCGGTGGCCAGCCCACTCGCTTCACGTTCGTGGCCGTGACCGATGGCGATGCCCGCACCTCTCGAGTCGAGTTCACGTTTCCGGAGAGCTTCGACGTCTCCGACATCCGGTTCGACGTCGTGACGCTCGACGGCCTGGTGAGGACCCCTGTGGCGGCGACGGGGGGCGTCACGGGGAGCACGCTGGCGATCGACCTGAATCCGCCGGCAGCTCCCAACGGCACGCTGCGGGTGCAGATCTACGATGTCGTCACGGCGATCCGCGGGGGCGAGTACGAGCTGGCAGTCGGATACTCGGCAGAGACCACCACGGCTACCGGACCCGCCACCGACGCACGCTCCGAGACGATTCGGTTCCGCTACGAGACGCCCCCTCGCGGCGAGGTGGTCTCTCGGTGGCTGGGACGCCAAGCGTGGGTCGAGTCCTTCAACAGCGTGAAGGCTCTAGGACTGTTCTTCAAGCCGGAGCTGATTGCGCTATCGATTCCGATGCTGTTCACCGGATGGCTGATGTCCATTCTGCTGGTGGCGATAGCGTTCCCGTTGGCGATAGCGCTCGGCCTCGCTGTCGCCTTCCTGAAGATGTCGAAGGTGCGTCCTGTGCGGTGGGTGGCCGCCATCTACATCAACATCATTCGTGGCACCCCGCTCTTCCTGCAGATATTCGTCGCGTTCATAGGGCTACGCATAGCCGGTGTCCGAGCATCCGACTTCGTCACGGGCGTGCTCGTCCTCGCTCTGAACTCCTCGGCTTATCTCGCCGAGATATTCCGCGCCGGCATCCAGTCGATACACAAGGGGCAGTTCGAGGCTGCATCCTCGCTCGGCATGACGTATCCCCAGGCCATGCGCCACGTGATCATCCCGCAGACGGTCAAGAGAGTACTGCCGACAATGACCTCGGAATTCATCCTGCTATTCAAGGACACCGCCCTGCTCGCGGCCGTGGGCATCTTCGAACTGATGATGCGGGCGCAGAACATCGTCGCCCGCTACGGCAATCTGACGCCGTTCGTCGTGGCGGCGGTCTACTACCTCATAGTGACCATCCCGCTGATCAACTGGGTCAGCCGCTTGGAGGCGCGGCTCGCCGTCTCCGAGCACGGGCACACGCCCGAGGAGCCCAAGCGCAGAGGCGGGCTCTTCTGGCGAGGCGGCCCCGTTGCCGCGGGTTCGACGGACAAGTAGGCGAGGCGCAGATGGCGCAGAGCACCAGCGACGCTTGTGTTGTGAGAATCGAGGACCTGCACAAGTCGTTCGGCAAGGTCGAGGTTCTCAAGGGCGTGTCGATGAACGTCGGCCGCGGAGAGGTCGTGGTCATCCTCGGTCCCTCCGGCTCGGGCAAGTCGACGCTACTTCGCTGCGTCAATCGGTTGGAGGAGTCGACCGGAGGCCGCATCTTCTTCGAGGACATCGAAGTGACCGACCCGAAGACCGACATCAACAAGGTCCGCGAGAAGGTCGGCATGGTGTTCCAGTCGTTCAACCTGTTCCCGCACCTCACGGCGAAGGGCAACGTGATGCTCGCCTTGCGCAAGGTGCTGCGTCGTTCCAAGGCGGATGCCGCCACGGTCGCCGAGGAGCAGCTCGAGCGCGTGGGCCTGGGCGACAGGATGGACCACTACCCGTCGCAGCTGTCCGGTGGGCAGCAGCAGCGCGTGGCCATCGCTCGGGCGTTGGCCATGGACCCGCACGTGATGCTCTTCGATGAAGTCACGTCGGCGCTCGACCCGGAGCTGGTTCGGGGAGTCCTCGACGTGATGAAGGAGCTCGCGGCGGGCGGCATGACGATGATGGTGGTCACTCACGAGATGGGGTTCGCTCGCGAAGTCGCGCACAGAGCCGTCTTCATGGACGAGGGTGTGATCGTTGAGGAGGGAACACCCGAAGCCGTCTTCGACTCGCCGAGAAACGAGCGCACCAAGGACTTCCTCGGGCACATCGCGTAACGTCATTACCTGCCACGTCGTCTGTCCAGCGCGTCCCGC
>JBBILP010000210.1:0-2156 GCA_037444885.1 Actinomycetota bacterium
GCTGGAAGGGGCTGCGCGTCGAGAAGCCGAAGGACGTGGACGCCGTGCTCAAGGAGGCGTTCGATCACGACGGTCCGGCGATCGTGGACTGCCGAGTCGCCCCCGAGGAGTGCGTCTACCCGATGGTGGCGCCCGGAGGGTCGATCGACGAGATGCTCGGTGGAGTGCCGGGGTGTCCCGTCTCGGAGATGCTCGACGACGAGCTCCTCGAGGAGGTGTGGGAGTAGATGCAGCACACACTCTCGGTTCTGGTGGAGAACAAGCCGGGCGTGCTCACGCGGGTGACATCTCTGTTCGCGCGCCGCGGGTTCAACATCGACTCGCTCGCGGTCGGGATCACGGAAGACCCCACGCTCTCGCGCATCACGATAGTCGTCAGCGCGGCGGACACGCCGGTGGAACAGATCACCAAGCAGCTCCACAAGCTCGTGCCGGTCATCAAGATCCAAGACCTCGACCCGCGCGAGATGGTCGACAGGGAGCTCGTGCTCTTCAAGGTCAACGCGCCTCCCGACAAGCGCGCCGAGATCATCGAGATCGCCAACGTCTTCCGAGCGAAGATCGTGGATGTCGGCAAGAACAGCATGACCATCGAGGCGACCGGAACGGGCGACAAGCTGGTGGCGATGGAGGACCTACTGAAGGCGTACGGCATCAAGGAGCTCGCGCGGACGGGCAAGATCGCGCTCGGGAGAGGCTCCCGAGAGACGTAGGAGTCACGCCGCGCGAGGAGCGCGGATCGACAAGGCGACAGAGGAGGAAGAGCGCGTAATGGCAACCATGTATTACGAGAAGGACTGCGACCTCTCGCTGCTTTCGAGCCGCAAGATCGCGGTCATCGGGTACGGAAGCCAGGGGCATGCGCACGCGTTGAACCTGAACGACTCGGGGTGCGACGTGCGTGTGGGCTTGCGTCCCGGCTCCGCCACAGCCGACAAGGTGCGCGCGGACGGGCTTCGCGTGGTCACCCCTCGCGAGGCGGCGCAAGAAGCGGACATCGTGATGATGCTGACGCCGGACGAGACGCAGTCGCACACCTACTACAGCGAGATCCACGAGTCGATGACCGCGGGCAAGGCACTCGCGTTCGCGCACGGCTTCAACATCCACTTCGCGCAGATCGAGCCGCCGACCGATGTCGACGCCATCATGATCGCGCCGAAAGGCCCCGGTCACATGGTGCGCCGGGTCTTCCAGGAGGGCTCGGGCGTACCGTGCCTGATCGCCATCCATCAAGACGCCACCGGTAAGGCCCGCGACCTCGCGCTCGCTTGGGCCGCCGGTATCGGCGGGGCGCGCGCCGGGGTCATCGAAACGACGTTCGCCGAGGAAGCCGAGACTGACCTTTTCGGCGAGCAGGTCGTGCTGTGCGGTGGGCTGACGCATCTGGTGCGCGCGGCGTTCGAGACGCTCGTGGAGGCCGGCTACCAGCCCGAGATCGCGTACTTCGAGTGCCTGCACGAGCTGAAGCTCATCGTCGACCTCATGTACGAGGGCGGGATGGCCAAGATGCACGATTCGATCAGCAACACGGCCGAGTACGGCGACTACGTCACCGGCCCGCGCATCATCACGGACGAGACGCGCGAGACGATGGCCCAGGTGCTCTGGGAGATACAGAATGGCGAGTTCGCGCGGGACTGGATCTTGGAGAACCGCGCCGGTCAACCGCACTTCAAGGCGATCCGTCGCATCCACGCCGAGCACCTGGTCGAGGAAGTCGGGTCGGAACTTCGCGGCATGTTCTCGTGGCTGAAGAAGGACTGAGGGGAGTTACGGGATGCAGAAGAAGTACCTGATGACGCCGGGCCCGACCCCGGTGCCCGCCGAGGTCTTGCTCGCGCAGGCTCGGCCGATGATCCACCATCGCACGCCCGACTTCTCGGCGACGCTGATGGAGGCCGTGAGCGGCCTGAAGTACGTCTTCCAGACCGAGGGCGACGTGCTCATCCTCGCGGGTTCGGGAACCGCCGTGATGGAGTCAGCCATCGCGAACTGCTTCTGCGCGGGCGACACGGTGGTCGTCGCGCGGAACGGCAAGTTCGGCGACCGCATGGTGCAGATATCGCGGGCGTACGGGTTGGACGTCATCGACCTGCAGTACGAGTGGACAGCGGTGGTCAACCCTCAGGACATCGCGAACGCGCTTGCCGAGA
>JBBILP010000211.1:0-2151 GCA_037444885.1 Actinomycetota bacterium
AGGATTCGAATCGAGCCTTGCGATCCTGACGACATTCAACCTTCCAGTGTGGATCTACATCTCGGCACGACATTCCAGGTCTTCCGGAACTCGCGCTATCCCTACATCGATCCCAGCATGGAGCAGGCCGGGCTCATGGAGCCCGTGGAGGCCACTAGCGAGGAGCCCTTCGTGCTCCACCCAGGGGAGTTCGTGCTCGGTACGACCGTGGAGCGGATTGTGCTCCCGAACGACATCGTCGCCCGCCTAGAGGGCAAGTCTTCTCTCGGCAGGCTCGGGCTGTTGATCCACTCGACCGCCGGATATGTCGACCCCGGATGGGACGGCCGCCTTACGCTGGAGCTGTCCAACGTGGCGAACCTACCCATCGTGCTCATGCCGGGGATGGCCGTCGGCCAGATATCGTTCTCCCAGATGACGACGCCCGTCGACCGTCCGTACGGCACGCCCGGCCTTGGAAGCAAGTACCAGGGACAGACGGACGTCACCCCCAGCAAGATGTACCTGAACTGGGACAGGTAGGTCGTTCTCGGCAGCCGGTCGGGAGTCGCGGTGCGGACCTGCTTGCGGCGCCTACAGGCGGTGAGTGACGCGGTCGACGATTGCCGTCGGCACGAAGCCGGCCGCGTACTTGCCGAACGCGGACTCCATCACGGGCAGCCATCGGAGCTTCCTCGAGATATTCCTCGAGATGTGCCGTGTCGCAGCGCGGTACGCCTCAAGCGCGTGACCGTTTCCTGATTCGGCCACTGCTTGACCTGCGAGAGACCCGGTGTTCATGGCGTACGAGATGCCTTCACCCGACGTGGGTGACATGAAGCCGCCCGCCTCTCCGGCGAGCAGGACGCGACCTGCACCGGGAACGACGTCCGACGCCGATCTGACGCAGAGGGCGGAGCTAGCCTCCCTCTCCCGCGTCTCGCCGATCTGCGGGATGTCGGTCTTCAGCACTTCGAGCACCGTTTCGTGCTTGAGGAGCGGTCGCTTCGTCCTCGGGTAGAACACCGAGCCGACTATGGCTCGCTCTCCCTTGGGCACGACGTAGGAATACGCGTAGCAGTCCCCGATAGCGCGCATGTAGATACAGTCGAAGTAGGTGGGCAGCTCGCCACGGAGCGAGACCCAGTCCTGCAGCGTCACGTAGTTGGCGGTCCGCGACGCCCCGATCGCTCTGCGCACGCTCGAGCGCGCGCCGTCAGCGCCGATCACGTACGAGCACTCTACGGTGCGGGGACCATCGTGAGTGGACAACTCGACGCGCACTCCGTCGCCGAGCTGGGTGCAGGCGGTGATCGGACAGTCGGCGGCCAATTCGACGCTCGAGGGCAGCAGCGTGAGCAGCCACTCGTCGAACTCCGATCTCAAGACGTTCACGAACCGCAGCGTGGTGGGCTTGACGATCCGCCTGTCCCAGTCGACGTACCGGAAGCACACGTGATCGGGGTCTAGCAGCAGCTCACCGGGGATCTTGGCGAGAGAGCTCAGGAAGTCCTGCGCATGCTCGTTCAGCATCCCGCCGCAGCTCTTGTACCGGGGCAGCGCACCGCTCTCACAGAGCAGTACGGTTCCGTACGCGGCAGCGGCCCGGGCGGCCATGATGCCCGCTGGGCCTGCTCCTGCAACGACCACGCCGTAGCGATCCTTGATCACGTGTGACCTCCGGCCACTCGGACGGCAAGCTTCTCGGAACCTGTCGGTCCACCGCTGCCGGACAGTGGGGAGGCGCCGACTAGATGTTTCGCTTTCAACGCTTTCGTCCCTGCACAGACACCCTGGCGCGATTGTCGCTTCAGGTGGCGGGAGTCGTAGTAGAATCTGGCCTACGGCAATACTGGGAGGTTCGATGGCCAAGTGCTGGGAAGAACGTGGATGCGACGAGGAGATGCAGTCCGGATGCGCGCACCCCACGGTCTTGATGGATAGGTGTCCGACGAAGTGTGCGTTCGCCAACTGCGACACGGCGTCTCACGAACTGACGACCGACCCCGAGCTTCTCTTTGATCCGGAGGTCGATAGGTCGACCGCGATTCGAGAGGAATGCCTGTTGTGCGGCTTCTTCCTGCGCAACGGCCCGCGAATCGAGGGCTAGGCGTCAGGCGCTTTGGCGGCAGAGGGACGGAGGAGGGGACATGTGTTGTTCCAAGCGAGGTT
>JBBILP010000212.1:0-2115 GCA_037444885.1 Actinomycetota bacterium
CTGGAAGATCATCGCGATCTCGTTGCCGCGCACCTTCTGCATCTCGCGGTCGCTGAGAGCGCGCAGATCGCGGCCCGCGAACTCGATGGCCCCATCAACGACCTTGCCGGATGCCGGGATGAGCCCTAGGACCGACAGCGAGCAGACCGTCTTGCCAGAGCCGGACTCGCCGACGATTCCGAGCACCTCTCCAGGCGCGAGATCGAAGGAGACCCCGTCGACCGCCTTCACAACACCTTCGTCGGTGTAGAAGTAGGTCTTCAGTCCGCTGACTCGAAGAACCGGTGATCTGACGTCGTCTGTCATTCTCGTACCCTGATCTGAGTGGGATCGAGCGCGTCCCTCAACCCGTCTCCGAAGAAGTTCACGGACAACACGGTTATGACGATCATGATGCCCGGGAACCATGTCAGCCACGGATACAGGATCATCGTGGACTTGGCGTCGGTGAGCATGTTGCCCCAGCTCGGTGTCGGGGGCTGGATCCCGAAACCGAGGAAGCTCAGGATCGACTCCACGATGATCGCCGTGCCTACGGCCAAAGTCGTGTTGACCACGATCGGAGCGATCGCGTTGGGCAGCATGTGGCGTACGATTATGCGCAAGTCCGAGGCACCGAGCGCCCGTGCCGCCTCCACGAACTCCTTCTCGCGCAAAGACAGGAACGACCCGCGAACGAGCCGGGCCACTCCCATCCAGGACAACAGACCCAGGATGAAGACGATGTTCCACAGACTGCCGCCGAACACCGCGCCTGCGACCATGAGCAACGGCAGGAGCGGCAACGAGAGCATCATGTCCGTGAACCGCATCAGGGAGTTGTCGACCCAGCCCCCGTAGTATCCCGCGACAACTCCGATCGCGGTTCCCACCGTCGCTGCGAGCAGGGCTACCACCAGGCCCACCATGAGCGAGATCCTACCGCCCATCATGAGGCGCGACAGCTGGTCCCGCCCGAGTTCATCCGTGCCGAGAGGATGCTCCCATGAGGGCGGTTGTGGCCCTATGTAGTCAATCTTCGTGTAGTCGTACGGGGCAAGCAGCGGTGCGAAGATGGCCACCGCGTAGAGCACGAAGAGGACGGTCGCGCCCACCATGGCCAGCTTGTGCCTCTTGAACCGAGAAGCGAACATCTGCAGCTGCGTGCGCCCGGGCAGATAGACCGCGCCCGCGCCGGCTTCAAGCTCGGCCAGCTCATCCACGTCGGCCGGAACCACGCCCGTCGCGCCGGCAGGGCGCAGCTCAGCACCCATGCCGTAGTCCTTCTTGCGTTCGAGCGGGTCACTCATAGCGGATCCTGGGATCGAGGATGCCGTAGATGATGTCGGCGAGCAGGTTGAACACGACGATGATCACCGACGTGAACAGCACCGTACCCATCACCATCGGGTAGTCCCTGGCGGTCAGGGCGTCGTAGAACAGCCGCCCCATGCCTGGCCAGGCGAAGATCGTCTCGGTGACGACCGCACCGCCGAGCAGATAGGCGAAGTCGATCGCCACGACGGTTACCACAGGGATGAGGGCGTTTCTGAGCGCGTGCTTGAAGATGACCGTGCGCTCGGGAACGCCCTTCGCGCGAGCGGTACGAAGGTAGTCGGAGTGCACGACGTCCAGCATCGCCGAGCGCTGATACCTACTCCATCCGGCAATCGAGGCGAGCGACAAGGTGAGTACCGGCAGCACCAGATGCCGCAGACGGTTCATGATGTCCGCCTCTCGGCCCGCTGAGAACATACTCGCCGTGTAGAAGAGCGGCTCGCGGAGACCTAGCCACTGCATGAGGTAGTACCCGAGCACGAGCTGCAGAATCAGTCCGAACCAGAAGATGGGCATGGAGAAGCCGAAGAACGAGAAGGTCGTGGCGGCGTAGTCGAAACGCGAGTACTGTCTGAGCGCCGAGTAGATGCCGATGGGAATCGCCAGTCCGAGCGCGACGAACACAGACGCGATCACCAACACCATGGTGTTTCCGAAGCGCTCACGGATTATCGGCGCGACAGGGGTCTTGTACTGGAAGCTCTTCGCCCACTCGCCCTCGCCTCGGACGGTATCGCGGATCCAGTAACCGAATTGCACGGGTATCGGCTTGTCCAGGCCCATCATGCTCTCGAGACG
>JBBILP010000213.1:0-2081 GCA_037444885.1 Actinomycetota bacterium
GAGCTGCCGGTCGAGAAAGCGTCGTCCATCCGGACGAAGCCGAACTCCTCGCTCGACCACAGGACCAGCTCCTCGCACAGCCGGGAAAGGTGTACCATCCCGAGCGTGCACGCGTACGTGAGGTCGACCAGGAAGTCGCGATCCGCGACCGAGTCCATCGAGTTCGCCGAAACGGCGCCGAACCCGAGTCTGTCCGCGACCGCCTGCCGGTCGATCGGGAACGAGGTACCGGCCAGCGCCGCCGAGCCGAGCGGCATCACGTCCGCGGACTCCCACGCATGCCGCAACCGCGTGACGTCCCGGGAGAGCATCCAGAAGTACGCGAGCAGGTGGTGCGAGAAGAGCACGGGCTGGGCCTTCTGCAGGTGAGTGTAGCCGGGCATCACGACACCGAGGAACTCCTGAGCGAGGTGCAGCAGCGTCGCGCGAACGTCGGTGGCCGCCGCGGCCAGGGTGACCGCGACATCCTTCGCGTACATCCGTGAGTCGAGCGCGACTTGGTCGTTGCGAGAGCGCGCCGTATGCAGGCGCGCGCCGGCGGGACCGACGCGCTCCGTCAGCTCGCGCTCGATCGCCATGTGTATGTCCTCGTCACGAACGTCGAACGCGAACGATCCCGCGTTGATCTCCCGGTATATCTCCGAGAGGCCCTGCTCTATCGTCTCGGCATCGTCGAGGGAGATCACGCCCTGAGCCGCGAGCATCCGGGCATGAGCGATCGACCCGCGGATGTCGTGAGCCCACAGTCGCTTGTCGACCGGCAGCGACGCGCCGAACTCCTCGGCAAGTGCGTCGAGCGGCTTGGAGAAGCGCCCGGCCCAGGGCTTCTTCTCGTCAGGCATGAGCTAGACCTCGCCTTCCTTGCCGACCTTGCGCCTCTGCCTGGCCCATACGCGAGTGGGTAGGCCCCAGAGATCGATGAAGCCCTTGGCGGCGGCGTGGTCGAACGAATCCGCCTCGTCGTACGTAGCTAGATTGTAGTCGTACAGAGAGTATGGCGAGCGGCGACCCACGGTGACGCACGACCCCTTGAAGAAGCGCAGGCGTACGTCGCCGGTTACGAGCTGCTGCGTCGTATCGATGAAGCCGTCCAGCGCCTCCTTGAGCGGCGAGAACCACATTCCGTTGTACACGAGTTCGGCCCACTTCTGCTCCACGCCGAGCTTGTAGTGAAGCACCTCCCGCTCTAGGCAGAGGTCCTCGAGCGCCTTGTGCGCCGTGATCAGAGTCAGCGCGCCGGGCACCTCGTATATCTCCCGCGACTTAACGCCCACCAACCTGTTCTCGATCATGTCTATCCGGCCGAAACCGTGCCTGCCAGCCAGATCGTTCATCGCCGAGATGATCTCGTGGAAGGTCATGACCTCACCACCCAGCGCGATCGGCAGGCCCTGCTCGAACGTGATCTCCGCGTACTCGGCCTCGTCGCAGCTGTCGCCCCGCGAGTCGGCTGTGAGTGTGTATATGTCGCTCGGCGGCTCCACCCACGGATCCTCAAGCACGCCGCACTCGATCGCGCGACCCCACAGGTTGTCGTCTATCGAGTACGGGCTTGCCTTTGTCGTGGGCACAGGTATCCCGCGCTCGGCGGCGTACTCCATCTCCTGCTCGCGCGTCTTGAGGTCCCATTCCCTCACCGGCGCGAGGACCTCGAGGTCCGGGTCGAGCGCCGCGATTCCGACCTCGAAGCGAACCTGGTCGTTGCCCTTGCCGGTGCACCCGTGCGCTATGTAGCGCGCCCTGCACCGATGCGCCTCTTCGACCAGGTGCTTCACGATGATCGGCCGAGACATCGCCGAAACCAGCGGGTACTTGTTCTCGTAGAGCGCGTTGGCCTTGAGCGCCTTGGACAGGAACTCGTCCACGAACTCCTCGCGTACGTCCTTCACAACTGATTCCGCCGCGCCGATATCGAGCGCCTTCTGTCGTACGAACTCGAGGTCCTGGCGCTCCTGGCCCACGTCGATCGCCAGCGCTACGACCTCGACATCCTTATGCTCTTGCAGCCACCTGATCGCCACCGAGGTGTCAAGGCCGCCAGAATAGGCGAGTACACACTTGTCTTTCGTCACTGCTTCCCT
>JBBILP010000214.1:0-2014 GCA_037444885.1 Actinomycetota bacterium
GAGTCCCCAGGACGCGAAGAGCACGTCGTGCATCCCCGTGCCACACCCGACGTCGACGACCCTCCCCACGCCAGACTCCTCGAAGAGAGAACGGAAGAAGGGCGCCTCGCGGGCAAGGCGTTTGTCCCAATCGACTACCTGGTCGTAGTCGAAGGCATCCTGCTCGCCACCGAAGACACTTCTCTCGGACCCGGTCACGCATCCTCCCCATGTCGGTGTGCGCCCGCGTCCATGTCTTGCGGCGCGGATTCCCTCAGTAGGTGGCGCACCAGATCCATGTCCGCCTGCATGATGTGCTCGCGCAGCCAATCGGCCACGAAGGAGGCCAGCTCCCCGAGATGGACGTCTTCGCCGTTGAAGTAACGCGCCACAAGCGATGTGGTCTCCGTCGCGAGATGCTCATGGAGGCTCCGGTGTACTCCCGCGCCCGGGTACGCCGAGCGAACCATCAGCTCCTCTTCGTCAGCGAAGTGCTCCACCACGTAGTCCGCCAGTCCGTATACGGTGTCGGCGCGCACGTCCTCCGACTCGCCTTCCTGTGCGGCCAGGTAAACACGCTCCGCAAGCCGGAAGATACCTTGATGCTGTTCATCGATCATGACGTTGCCCGTTGCCAGGGTGGGTGACCACTCGAATCCGCCCACATCAGGTCCCTTCTCGGCGCCCGCTCCACTGCGCAAGTCTCGCCCATGTGGACCGCTCCGTGACGTTTGTCCTCTGGGATGGCGGGCGCTTCGCTGGACGATACACTTCCGACGTGTGAGACGACGACCGCCGGAGTCCGTAGTGCCCGCTAGCGACCCATTCTAACCCGTGCTGACGGCGGCGGCCCAAGGTGCTGAATGGGCGTGGGAGCGTCTTGTCTGCGACCTGGATGGCATGCAGCGTGGCTACGTTCGACGGCAGGGCGGGGTCGACATCGACGATCTCGCGAGCGAGACATGGCGTCATGTGGCCTGCGGACTGAGTTGTTTCTCGGGTGACGAGGTCGCCTTCCGCTCGTGGGTGTTCATGATCGCCCACCACCGCATAGTCGACGAGCGCCGACGTCTGCGACGCAAGCCCACCGAGCCAGTGGAAGAGACGTCTCTGGACGAGGCAGGTCCGCGCTCGGTCTCAGCGGAAGCGGAGGCCATCGCGCGCATCCGCGATGAGGAGGTTCAACGGGTGCTCGATAGCCTGCCGCCGGATCAGCGTGAAGTAATCGTGCTCCGGTTCGTCGTTGACTTCAGGGTCACCGAGATCGCGCGGATCTGCGGCAAGTCGCCGGGCCTCAAGTACTAGCGCGACTGGGGCGATGGCCGGTTCAGGCGGAAGAGGCCCGCTTCACCCGGTGGTACGCTTTCGCCCCAGTCGAGCCGCTTGTTGTCGCGCCAGTCGATGATGTGCCAGACCTCGTGCGCGATGATGTCGTCGGTCCTCGCTGTGTGGTTCGGGTTCACGACGATCCGTCCCCGGGCGTATTACGCGACGGCCTGTTCGCCGTTCGGCGTCATGCCCATCTCCACGGACACGCCTTCCAGGTGGCGATAGGTCGCCGCCAGCCGCGCTAACACCGCCTCCGCACGGCGCATGTCCCGCGCTGAATCGCGCCGGACAGCGTCACGCGAGACCGCGATGGTCGGGGACGCTGTCATGGGAGCGAATGCGCCCGGCTCAGGCGGCATCGACCGCATCCCCACGGCGAGGGCGGCAAGAAGCAAGGTGAGGGACAACCAACGCAGAGCAGCCATGATCGCACAGCCCAGCAAAGCAGGAAGCGACGGAAGCCGGGGCTGATGCCTCGGTGGTGGTGCTCCGCTGGCCCCCCGTCATCGGCGAGGAACGAACCCCGAATCCCGCGTCGGGCACGCGTGGCAGTTAGCCTCAACATCGGAGGAAGGCTGGGAGGTAGGTGAACCGTGTGAGGTCGGAGCCGACCCGGCCAGCTGGAGATTGAATCAATTGCGGTAGTCGATTTGGCTGGGCGGCGTCGGCTCCTGCGAGACGTTGAGCGGCAACTAACTGTGCGGTC
>JBBILP010000215.1:0-1963 GCA_037444885.1 Actinomycetota bacterium
CGTCCATATCACGCCTCCTCGAATACCTTCGCGATCATGTGATCAAGCTTGCGCGATGCGATGTCCTCAGCGAACTCACGGCCGAGGCAGTGAACGAAGAAGACCGAGTCGTCCACATCGACGGTCAGGGTGCCCGGGGTGAGCGTGATCGAGTTCGCAAGAGCCGTCTCTGAGACTGGCCGCTTGAACATGGTCGTATGCTCGACGATGACGGGGTCGATGGGCAGTCTCGGATGGAGCACGATCTCGGCGACGTAGATGTTGGCCCAGATGATCTCCTTGATGAGGAATGCCAGGTAGAGAAGAAGACGCCTCGCCTGGCCCCAGGACAGCAGCGGTGCGTCCTCCTTGGTCCAAAGGACTCTCTCGACCATCCAAGAAACTAGGAGGGCGACCACCAGGCCAACGCCCAGGTTGGCCGGGTCGACCGAGCCGGACACAAGAATCCAGAAGCCGAACAAGATAGCGCCGAGCTGCAGTACGGCCATGATCACGCCTCGCTCATCCGTGCGGCCTCGGCGCGCGGAGACGCCGTCGTTCGGCCGGTCTTCCCCTCCTTGGCTAGCTTTAGGTCGGACTCGGCACGCAGCAGCAACGCCTCGGCGTCGCGTGCCGGCTCGGGGTACGTGCCGAGGCCGACGCTGACGGTGTGCATGGTGACTGGCTCGAGCTCGTCGCCCTCGAACTCGGTGGCGCGGACCAGCGCGTCCACGCGCTCTGCGATGGCGACGGCGTCGGCGCTGGTGCAATGAGGACAGATCAGGGCGAAGGTCCCGCCCTGGTATCGAGCGAGAACGTCTGTGTTGCGGATCGCGATCTTCACGATCTCGGCGAGATGCTCGAGCAGCAAGTCCCCCCTGCGCGTGCCGAATGTGTCCCGGAACTCCGCGAACTCATCGAGCTCGATCAGCATGAGCGCCATCTCGCCGCCGTACCGCGCGCGACGGCGGGCTTCCTCGGCAAGCCGCGAGGCGAAGTAGCTCGGCGAGTACAGACCGGTCAACGGATCGTAGACGGAGGTCCTCTCCAAGTCGCGGATTCGTCGCTCGTTGCCGTAAGTGAACACACCCGCTATGAGCGCCATCGCGAAGAAGACGCCGATTCCGATGACGGCCTCGATAATCCCTGGATCCGCCAGAGGGAGGCCAGCGGCCAAGGCATGGAACCCGACGAGTGCGACGGCCACTGCCGCTCCGAGGATGGCCCCGCCCGCGTGGAAGGTAAGCGCCGCGACGATGATCGGAATACCGTACAGCGGCCACAACGGGTCGAACGTGCCGGTGAACTCGATCAGAAGCGCGATGAAGGCCGTCGACAGTGTGATGAACAGGACCCGATGGAGGTGTATTCGCGTCCCCACGGCAGCCTCCCCACGCATAGCGCAGCGGCAAGCCGGGGGGCATCTACCACCCGGAGTATACCCACAAGACACCCGCTAGTGCGGTTAATCGTTGTTCATTCTGCGCGGGCGCGCCCGACCTACCAGATGGCGCGGATCGAGGAGTCCACCGCGGCTTCGAGAGCCGAAGTACCGCCCACTATCCGCACGTCGAGCGTGACTGCGGAATGTTCGCCCATCAGCTCGATCACCGGTGACGGGACACCGGTCTTGCGAGAGAGAAGCAGCGGAGCCCGAACGCGTGCGGCCAGCACCCCGGCGACCAGCCCATCGGGGTAGTCCTCCCCCTTGGCTACCACCCATCGCCACGGGCGAAGCTCGCCCCCGATCGCGTCACGGGCAAGCGCGACGCTGGTGGCGTATCGGTCGCCGCCGCGAATCCGTCGCGCGCCGGGAAGCGCGGACTCGACCGCGGGCGCGATCGCGCTGGGACCTCCCACGACCACCGTGGACGAGGCACCCAGCGAGCGCAGAGCAGTCGAGGTTTCCGGTGGCAGCCAGCTGCCCGAGGCAAGCAGGATAGGTATGCCGAGACGAGCGGCGATCGGTCCCGCGCCTAGCGCT
>JBBILP010000216.1:0-1938 GCA_037444885.1 Actinomycetota bacterium
CGGAGAGGTCGGCAACGCCGACAACAGCAACATCTCGATCGGCAAGGCCGGGCGTGCTCGCTGGAAGGGCGTGCGCCCGACGGTCCGTGGAACCGCCATGAACCCGGTAGACCATCCGCACGGTGGAGGCGAGGGCAAGAACAAGACGGCAGGCAGGCACCCCGTGACTCCGTGGGGCGTGCCGACCAAGGGCCATCGCACTCGCAAGAAGGGCAAGTCGTCCGACCGTCTTATCATCCGTCGCCGCCGCAAGTAGCGGCGGGTACGGCCGAAGGAGCCTGATCGAGAGATGAGCAGAAGCCTCAAGAAGGGACCGTTCGTACAGCCTCGGCTGCTGCAGCGGATCAACGCGATGAACGAGGCGGGAGAGAAGAAGGTCATCCGGACGTGGTCCCGGGCGTCCACGATCTTCCCCGAGATGGTGGGCCACACGATCGCTGTCCACGACGGACGCAAGCACGTTCCCGTCTACGTCAGCGAGTCGATGGTCGGCCACAAGCTGGGCGAGTTCGCGCCGACGCGCACCTTCCGCGGACACGCTGGCGACAAGAAGGGCAAGGGCAAGCGGTAGGCGCCTGAGGCAGCAAGAGAGGCCGCCGAGGTGACCGTCCGTCCCGATGTGGAGGTACGAGAGTAGATGGAAGCAAGAGCGATCGCGAGGTACGTCAGGGTGAGCCCGCGCAAGGCGCGCCTTGTCGTGGACCTCATCCGCGGAAAGTCGGTCTCCGACGCGTCCGCGATCCTTAAGTTCACCCCTCGGGCCGCCGCCGAGGTCGTGGCGAAGGTGCTGGACAGCGCCGTCGCCAACGCCGAGAAGAACTTGAAGATCAAGCCGGAGACGCTCTTTGTCTCCGAGACCTACGTCGACGAGGGTCCTACCCTGAAGCGCATTCGCCCGCGTGCCCAAGGGCGCGCGTTTCGAATCAACAAGCGGACGAGCCACGTGACTGTCGTGGTCAAGCAGCGAGAGGAGGCGTAGGGAGCCTCATGGGTCAGAAAGTCTATCCAATAGGACTTAGGCTCGGCATCACCGAGGACTGGCGTTCCCGTTGGTACGTCAGCAAGAACTATCGCGAGACCTTGTCCGACGACATCAAGATCCGTTCGTTCCTGAGCCGCAAGCTGGAGCGAGCCGCGGTGTCGCGCATCGAGATCCAGCGCAAGGGCGACAAGGTGGTCGTCGACTTGTGGACGGCGCGGCCGGGCATCGTCATCGGCAAGAAGGGCGCCGAAGTCGACAACTTGCGCAAGGACCTCGAGAAGACGACCGGGCATCCTGTGGCGATCAACATCGTCGAGATCAGGAGACCGGAGTTGGACGCGGTCCTCGTGGCGCAGGGTGTCGCCGAGCAGCTCGAGGCTCGAGTAGCTTTCCGTCGCGCCATGCGCAAGGCGGTCACCTCGGCGATGAAGGGCGGCGCGCTCGGCATTCGCATCCAGTGCTCAGGTCGGCTGGGTGGCGCCGAGATGGGTCGTCGCGAGTGGTATCGCGAAGGTCGCGTACCCTTGCACACGCTGCGCGCGGTCATCGACTATGGCACAGCCGAGGCCGCGACGACCTTCGGTCGTATCGGCGTGAAAGTATGGATCTACCGCGGCGAGAAGCTGCCCGGTCAGGCCCTTGCGGAGCTGACAGAGCCCGCGAAGGACCGTCCCGCTCGGCCGCCCCGCGGCCCGAAGCCACGGCGGGATAGTGGCGAGAGGAGCAGATAGATGCTTCTGCCAAAGAGAGTCAAGCATCGCAAGGTGCAGCGAGGGTCCCGCAAGGGACAGGCGAAAGGCGGCACGGCGGTCCAGTTCGGCGACTTCGGGCTCAAGGCCCTCGAGCCGGCGTGGATCACCAACCGGCAGATCGAGGCCGCTCGTATCGCGATGACCCGGTACATGAAGCGTGGCGGAAAGGTCTGGATCAACATCTTCCCGGACAAGCCCGTCACC
>JBBILP010000217.1:0-1861 GCA_037444885.1 Actinomycetota bacterium
GACGAGGCGGCCGATGCTGCGCGCCTACCTCTCTAGGCGAGAGGACATCATCGCGAACTCCGAGCCGGGCATGCCGGCGGCAAGCGCCCTCGCGGAGGCGACCGACGCGGCCCTTGCCGATCTCGCGGACTCGGCGGGAGGACACATCTCGAGGCCCTGGTCGCTGATCGCACTCGGGGGTTACGGCGCGGGCAGGTTGTTGCCCGCCTCCGACCTGGACCTACTCATCGTCACCGACGGGCCATCCGCGGAGACGCGACGGTTCGTCGAAGCGCTCCTCTACCCGCTCTGGGACGCAAGCCTGGATGTAGGCCACCAGGTCAGGACCCGCCGAGAGCAAAGGCTCGCCACTCAGCAGGACATCCAGACTCTGACCGCCACACTCACCGGCCGGGTGATCGCCGGGGACACGAGTCTCGGGGAGGCGGTGCTGAGGGAGTGCGCCGGAGATGCGAGGCGGCGCGCTCGGAAGGTGCTTCGCGAGCTGTCGCGTCGCATTCGGACGGGTTCTCCCTACCTCCTCGAACCGAACCTGAAGGACGGCGCCGGCGGCCAACGCGACTTCGACGAGCTCGCGTGGACGTCGGCGGTTCTCACCGGCGCCCCGGGCGCGGGTTGGGGTGCGTTGACGGCGCTAGGACTTCTCTCGGAGGGTCAGCACGCGCTGGTCAGTAGCGCAGCGGAGCGCATCGTTGCGGCGCGTTGGGAACTGCATCGAACGGGTGCTAGGCCCGCTGAGGTCTTCACCCTGGATATCGCCGAGGACTCCCGGCTCGATGCGGAACGACTGCAATCTGCACTCGCCGATACCCACCACACCCTCCTTGCCGTTCGCGAAGCCCTCGGCTCGGGCAGGCCGTCAGCGGTCGGCCCGAGCGAGGTGATCGACGCCGACGCGCTCGTCAACCTGCTTGCGCGAGGAGCTCGCGCGCTGCCCGAACTTGAGCGCTTGGCGTGGAACGGGGCACTCGATCGCTTCGCTTCTGGGCTCTCTACTCTCATGCGCACTCGTCGGCCCGGGCTGTCGCACGTCCTCACCGTCGGAGCTCACTGCCTCGCTTGCGCGGCCGCAGTGGCGGACATCCCGGCGACCGATCCCGTCGCGATGCGGTCGTCTACCGCGCTTTCGAGCAAGGACCGCGTTGCGCTCGTCGCGGCGGCCCTCACGCACGACTTCGGCAAGCTGGCACCCGGCCCGGGGCACGCCGGGCGTGGGGCTGTCGTCGCGAGGCAAGCGGCCGTGGCACTGGGCGGTGACGAGGAAGGCGCCGCAGATGCCGCGGCCCTCGTTCGGGAGCACCTCCTGCTCGCCGAGACGGCCGCTATGGACGACCTGGATGACGAGGATGTCATCCTGAGGGTCGCATCCAAGATCCGCTCTCGTCATCTGCTGCCCAGCCTGCACCTTCTGACGGCCGCCGACGCTTCGGCCACCTGTCCTTCGGCGTGGTCGCCCTGGTTCGCCTCGCTGGTCGGGACGCTGGTGACTAGGTTGGACGCCGCTCTGTCCGACGAGGTGGATGGAGCGGGGATCGCGGAGGCCGGGGAGCGGATTCGCGCGGAGGCGACCGATCTCCTGACGGACTCCGGCAACCCGTCCCTTCTCGCATTCGTGCAGGCCGCTCCCCTTCGCTACCTGGCCTCACGAAGCGCCCACCAAGTGCTCGCTCACGCGGTGCTCTTGACCGAGCTCAACAGCCGGAAACACCCGCACGACGTTCGCATCAGCGTGTCTTCCGGGCCGACGCCGGAGACGTTCGAAGTGACGGTGGTCGCCCACGAGCGCAGCGACCTGTTCGCTAGGGTCGCCGGGGCCTTCTCGCTCGCGGGACTCGACATACTCGCCTCCGACGCGCACGGG
>JBBILP010000218.1:0-1825 GCA_037444885.1 Actinomycetota bacterium
CGTGCGCCGACTACCGACAACTTTACTCGGCTCGATGCGGCGAGGCAAAAGCAGGTCCGGCTGCGGCTTCGCGTTGACCACTCGGTGGCCAGCCCTTATCCTTCCGCCGATGGGTGAACGGTCTCGATACGGTGTGCTGGGCGCCGCGTGCGTTCTTTGGGCGGCGGTCGTGCTCGGGCTCGGCGTAGGCTGCAAGGCTGGGCCGGCGGCGATCACATCCCCTTGGCCGGTGGCGCGATCCGAGCGCAAGGTGCCGAAGCCTCCCGAGCCGCCACGCTGGCCACTCACCGGTGAATCCGCGGCGAGCGCTGAAGCCGTGCGCGTGCGCGTGGTCTCGATCAAGATCGAGAACGGACCCGAAGCGCGTCCGCAGACAGGCTTGCAGATGGCAGATGTCGTCTACGAGACCGTCACGGAAGGCGGCGTCACGCGGTTCAACGCGATCTTCCACTCGAGAAACCCCGCGAAGGTGGGCTCGGTGCGCAGCGCCCGGCTCTCGGACACCTACGTGGTTCCGCAGTACAAGGCGCTGTTCGCGTTCTCGGGGGCAAGCACGTTCGTGAACGGGCGCATAGCCAGGACGTCGATCGAGAACTTGAGCGAGGACGCCGGCGTGACTCGTCCGTACGTGCGAAGTCGGGACAAGCCGAGACCCCACAACCTGTACACCGGCGTCGATGCGATGCGAGCGGAGGGGAAGAGGCGCGGGTTCCCTACGGCCCAGGACCTCCGTTCGTTCGCCTTCGAGCGGCGCCGTGTGGAGGCGACGCCTACCGTGACCCAGATATCCATACCGTTCTCGCAGGCGAACAAGGTCGCGTGGACGTACGACCCGAAGGCGCGCGTCTACCTGCGCGTGAACAACGGGAAGATGCACACCGACGCCGCGACCGGTCGGCAGATATCGGCGAGGAACGTCGTCGTGATGTGGGCGCGCATCCGCGGTTCCGGCCACAGCGATTCGACCGGCAGCGAGACGTACGACATCACTCTCTCGGGCACGAATCGTGTGAGCGTGTTCCGCGACGGACAGCGATACGACGGAATCTGGAGCGCGGATCGCACATCCCCGCCTCAGTTCAAAGGCGAGGACGGGAAGCTGATCAAGCTCGGCGTCGGTAACACCTGGATCCAGGTGATCGCGACGGACGTCAACATCAGCATGAAGTAGTCCGGGTCCGCATGTCCTACCCCAGTGACGCGGCGACACTCGGGCCGCCCCGTTTCTCCGCATCCCTCAGCTGGAGTAGGCTGGCGCTGGTTGTTCGCGCATCGGCACGCGAGTACAATCTCATGGTCATACGGTCGGAAGACCGGAAAGACGCGGACAGAGGAGTCCTGGAGACAAGTGAGCGATACCCCGGACACGGAAACAGGGACGTTGCGAGTCAAGACCGGCCTTGCCGAGATGCTGAAGGGCGGCGTCATCATGGACGTCGTCACGGCCGAGCAGGCGCGGGTGGCCGAGGACGCCGGCGCCGTGGCGGTGATGTCGCTCGAGCGCGTGCCGGCGGACATACGCGCCGCCGGTGGCGTCGCGCGCATGGCCGACCCGAGCAAGGTGCTAGAGATCATCGACGCCGTCACGATTCCCGTCATGGCCAAGTGCCGCATCGGGCACTTCGTCGAGGCCCAGGTGCTACAGTCCCTCGGCGTTGATTACATCGATGAGTCCGAGGTGCTCACTCCCGCTGATGAGGAGTACCACGTCAACAAGTGGGACTTCGCCGTGCCGTTCGTGTGTGGCGCTCGCGACCTCGGGGAAGCGCTTCGGCGCATCGCCGAAGGGGCCGCGATGATCCGCACTAAGGGTGAACCTGGCACC
>JBBILP010000219.1:0-1768 GCA_037444885.1 Actinomycetota bacterium
GCACGACCAAAGCGTCATCGAACTGCGATGGCCGTATGTAGCCGGGCACCAGGTGAATCCCCTCGATGACCAGGCTCTCTCCCTCAACGACCGCTCGGTCGATCAGCGCCTGGACACCCGTAGCCACGACGGCGGACTGCTCGCGGAAGCCAACGATCACTGGATTTGCGCCGTGGGGCACCGGGACTCTCAGAGCTCGCCAGGCATTGAAGGAACTCTCGTGGATAGCCGGCATCAGCTCTTTGGAGAAGATACCACGCATCACCTCGCGAATGGAATCCGTGGACACGGTGCGAGTTATGCCGAGCCGGTGCGCGACCTCGCTCGCGATAGTCGACTTACCCACACCGGTCGTTCCCCCGATGAGCACGATGAGCGGCTTGTCAAGCTTCCGGATCTCGAACAGGCGATGGTATCGGTGCGCGTACTGCTCGCCGACCTCCCTCGTCAGCGCCTCCAGCGCGAGCTCGCGGAGACGAGCGACCGTGATCACGAGCTCCTCTCGGTCCCGAAGGTCGTCCTGTATCTGCTGCGCGATCGTGTAGGACTTGCCAGGCGGCAACCCGATGGACGTGAACGACTGAGCCAGCAGACCCTTCGAGAACGGCAGCCCGTGAACGTCGTCGCTGATCGTGATCGGCTTACCGGCCGGCATGTCAGCCGCTCCTCTCTCGGCCACGAGTCACCGCGAGTTCCGCGCAGCCGAGAAGCGCGGCGTCCAGGTCCTCGTCGTCAACCGCCACGGGGACGTTGTCGCAAAGCACAGTCTGGACCCCGGCCTCGGCGCCGGCGGCAGCGACCACGTCGACCGCGGCGGCCTTCAACTCCGTCAGAAGCAGGTCGTACTCGCCCGCGTAGCGCGCCATGTCCTCGCGCAGCACTGCCCGGTTCGATAGATGGGCGCTTGCCCCCACCACCTCGCAGTCGAACTCGCGCTCCAGGTGCTCGCGCTGCGCGTCCAGCAGCGACGCTGGTGCGGTCGTCGCGAAGAACACTCGCGTGCCCGCGATCGACTCGAGCGGCGAAGGGCGGAACGTCGACGCGACGCAGCGCACGTCCGGGCGCAAGCTCGCCACCGCGCGCCTGATCGCCTCCACTTCCTCGGAAGTGGCTAGCGGCGCCTCGGCACCGGCTATCACCACCAGGTCCGCGCGCGCAAGCCGGAACGGGCCGAAGTGGTCGCGCACGTAGGCTTCTCCGCGACCGGCGCCAACAACAAGGATGTTGGCGTCGGCCGCCACGGGCGGTATGGCCGCGCCCGAGCCTTCCAGCACGACGATCTCCTTGCCGAGCGAATCTGCCAGTCGCGCGCCCTCGGGGACGTTGGAGAAGAACGTCTCTCCCGCCAGGCCTCCACCGCACCGGCGACAACCGACCGTCGTCACTCGGGCCATGACCGCGTCCTCGTAGTTGTCCGAGGCGGCGTGCTTGCCTTGTTGGGCGAGCGCGAGGAGATCGGGCGTGCGCAGCTCGACCTGGTCGCCATGGATGAGTTCGGGCTCGGGCGGCCCGCCTCTACCCATTGCGAGTACCACAACCTCGCGGCCGGCACCCTTCAGCAGTCGCGCCGTGTGCGCCGATACGGAGGTCTTGCCGACCCGCTTCCCCGTGCCGATGATGCCGAGAGCGGGCGTCCGGGTGACCACCGCTACGCTTGGAGGCCGAAACGAGAAGTCGGCTCCTTGGTAGCCGACCCCGCGGTGTAGGGCTGCGCTGGCCAGCCGAAACCGGTCCGTCGCCGAGAGCACGGGCTCGTCCGAGAGGTCGA
>JBBILP010000220.1:0-1757 GCA_037444885.1 Actinomycetota bacterium
CCCGCCTCGGTCGTGGGCACACCCGAGAAGGTGGTGCTGGATGAGACCGCCCGCGACGCCGCGGGATACCCAGGAGTCCTGATCCTGTATTCCTCCGGAACCAAGCTCTTCATCGCTCCAGGTGAGAAAGACCTGGCCCGGGACGCGGCCGAACCCTCCGCTCCTTTCGAGGACAAGCGCTCCAAGGCGTTCGAGTTGGTCACCGAGCGTGGTCGGACCTTGATGGTGATGCGGGGTGGCGTCCAGGTGATCAGAGCCGGAGCCCGGGCGGAGGTCATGCCGCGAATCTACTGGAACCTGAACGGCCATACGTACGCCGTGATCGGCGCGTCTCGCGACGTGACCATCGGCGACCTGATGACGGTGGTCAACGCGATCGAGTGACCCGAAACTAACGTAGCAGCGCGCGCATGGCGCGCAGCGCGCCGCCTCGGTGGCTGATGGCGTTCTTCTCTCCCAGGTCGAGCTCGGCCATCGTCCGGCCGGGCGCGGCGTCCGGCTCGAACAGCGGATCGTAGCCGAACCCACCGGATCCTCTCGGCGATTCCAGCACTCGGCCTTCGCAGACTCCGGTGGCCACGAGTTCCCGCTCGTCCAGGCCCACGCACACCATCACGCAGCGGAAGCGGGCAGTTCGATGCTCGAGTGGGACATCGGCGAGTCTCGCCAGGAGCAGCGCGTTGTTATCGGCGTCCGACGCCTCGTCCCCCGCATAGTGCGAGGATATGACGCCGGGAGCGCCGTCCAGCGCATCGACCTCTAACCCGCTGTCATCCGCCAGAGCCGGAAGTCCGAACTTCCGATGCGCCGCCAGGGCCTTGATTCGCGCATTCGCCTCGAACGTATCTCCGTCTTCGACCGGAGGCTCCCACTCGCCGAGGTCGGTCACCGCGATGAATCGGTAGTCCGGAAGCGATACGGCGGCTTGTATCTCGGCCAGCTTTCCGCGGTTGCCAGTCGCTACCGCGACGAGCGTGATGTCGCCGTCGCCGCGGATGCCGTCACTCGGCATGCTCGTCGATTCCCTCGGAGATGAGCTTGCGCTGGACGGCGACCAGCCTGTCGATACCGGCGGCCGCCAGGTCCAGCAGCTCGTCGAGGCGAGCGCGGTCGAAGGGAACCCTCTCGCCGGTGCCTTGCACCTCGATCAGCCGCCCCTCGCCGTCCATCACGACGTTGAGATCGATCTCGGCGATGCTGTCCTCGTCGTACGCGAGGTCGAGCATGCAGACGCCATCCACCATCCCCGCCGAGATGGCCGCAACCTGCCCTGACATCGGCGAAGACGCGATCCTTGCGGCCTGACGCCAGGTCTCGAACGCATCCGCCACGGCCAGATACGCGCCGGTGATAGCGGCCGAGCGCGTGCCTCCGTCCGCCTGGATGACATCGCAGTCCACGTTCATGGTGTACTCGCCGCCCATGGCCGACATGTCGACGACCGACCGTATGGACCTTCCGATGAGCCGCTGGATCTCATGCGTCCGACCGCCGGCCCTGCCGAGCGTGACCTCGCGTCTGCTTCGCGTGTGCGTCGACGCCGGGAGCATGGAGTACTCGCCTGTGATCCAGCCGCTCCCGCTGCCCTTGCGCCACGCGGCCACCCCCTCGGAGATGTTGGCCGCGCAAAGCACGCGCGTATCGCCTATCTCGAACAGGCAAGACCCGTGGGCGTGCTTGAGGTACTTCCGCGTGACCCTGATCGGCCTGACTTCGCCAGGCGCACGTCCGTCGCGAAGGCCGGACAAGGATCGGAG
>JBBILP010000221.1:0-1754 GCA_037444885.1 Actinomycetota bacterium
CTCCCCGTGTCCGTCGCGGTATCCGTGACACCGGCGGATGCGCATCTCGTGCTCACGACGGAGGACGGCCGCACGCTCGAAGCGACCGGCAGCCTGTCCGCGAAGGACCTTCCCGCCGGCACCGTGCACATCACCGCGGTTCGCAAGGGCTTCGGCCGAGAATCGAGGGCCGTGGACCTGAGGCGCTTCCGCCCCAATCGCCTCGCTATCGATCTGAAGCCCTTACCCATCGAGTTTCGCGCGACAACACACCCGAAGGCGGCCCGAGTGAGCGTGACGTGCTCCGGTCCCCGCTGGCGACACATCGATACAGGTGGAACTCGCCGGCTGCAACCCGCTCTCTCGGACGCTCTTCCTGGACGAGAACACGGCGCTCGATCTCTGGCTCGACCCGGTCGGACAGCTGGTCCGCTGCATCGGCCGCATACCCACCGCCGGAGCGCCCAAGGCCATCGCGCTCACTCCTGATGGCAAGGAGGCGTGGGCGACCATACTGAACGGCCCTCCGTCGGTGGAGGTCTTCGACCCGCGGAGTGGTCGCCGAATCGGTTCGGTCGACCTCGGCAAGCATGGAGCGGTCGAGATCGTCTTCTCCCGTGACGGCCGCAAGGCGTACGCGACGCAGATGGAGACCGCGAAGCTGTTCGAGATCGACGTCCGGACGCGCAAGGTCGTCCGCGAGATGCCCACTGAATCGGCGTGGAGCAAGGTCGTGGCGCTGTCGCCCGACGGAAAGACCGCGTATGTCGCCAACTGGTCCGGTAACGACGTGTCCGAGATCGATCTGGCTTCGGGCAAGGTCAGGCGGCGCATGCCCGCGCCTCGTACCCCCCGTGGCTTGTGGCCGACCGCGGACGGCAAGTCGCTTTGGGTCGCCGGGTTTGACAAGGGCGAACTGGTTCGCATCGACCTCGCCTCAGGCAAGAGCAAGTCGGTGTTCAGAAGCGGGGGCGCGCTTCGGCATCTAGTCGCCGACGAGAAGCGCGGGGTGCTCTTCGCCTCGGACATGGCCAAGGACTGCGTGTGGGTGACCGACATGAAGTCGGGCAAGACGACGCGGTTCGCGAAGGTCGATCACAAGCCCAACACCATCGACATCTCTCCGGACGGTCGAGTTCTCTTCGTGTCCTGCCGTGGCGCGAACAACCCGCGTTCCTACTACATACCGGGACCCGAATGGGGATCGATCCTGCTGATCGACGCTGTGAGCGGCAAGCCGCTGGACGCGATCGTCGGTGGAAACCAGTGCACGGCACTGGACGTGTCTGACGATGGCGAGCTGCTGGCGTTCTCCGACTTCCTCGACAACCGACTGCGGGTCTATGAGGTTCCGGGCTACGACGTCCTGCGAGCCGGCGGCGGCGGACGATACGCGGCCCACTTGAAGGAGCTCAAGAAGTAGCTGTCGGCGCCCGCCACGCGCCTGCTGGGAACCGTCTCCGCAGCTGCGCGAACTCGGTCCTAGACCTCCGTCCGGAGAGCGTGACCACCGAACTGGCTCCTCAGCGCGGTGAGCACGCGGCCCGCGTAGCTCGGATCCCGCTCCGAGCGGCGGCGGAACTCGAGCGCACCCTCGATGACCCTCGCCTCTACGCCTAGGTCTTTCGCTGCCTCCACAGTCCACTGCCCCTCGCCGGTGTGGCCGACGCTCCCGCTCACGTCGGCAAGCTCCGTCCCGTGCTCGTCGAAGGCGTCGAGCAGCCATCCGATGAGCCGCGACTCTATCACGCTACCGTGCTGGTAGACGTCCGCGA
>JBBILP010000222.1:0-1753 GCA_037444885.1 Actinomycetota bacterium
AACCAGATCGTAGGCACCATCGTCGAGGAAGACGTGGCGTTCGGCCCGGAGAACCTCGGTGTTCCTTCCGCCGAGTTGCGGCGGCGGGTCGACGACGCGCTCGGAGTCGTCGGACTCACCGGACTGGAGCGCCGGGAACCCCATCTGCTGTCGGAAGGGCAGAAGCAGCGCCTCGCCATAGCAGGCGCGCTCGCGCTTGGGACGAGGTACCTCGTCCTGGACGAGCCCACGTCCATGCTTGACCCGGAGGGGAGGGCGGGCGTGCTGAGCACCCTGCGATCGCTGAAGAGCTCCGGTCACGGGATCTTGCACATCACGCACAGCGTCGCTGAGGCCGCCGAGGCGGACAGGGTGGTGGTCCTTTCGGGCGGGTGTGTGGTGTTTCAAGGTTCGCTTGTGGAGCTCCTGGCCGATTCGGCGCTGATGGAGCGTGCGGGTCTCAGCGTACCGCCCATTCACCGCCTCGTGGTCGCGCTCGACAGGCTGGGCGTCTCCGTACCCCCCGCATCAATGAATGCCGAGAGCATCGTCGAGGCCGTATGTCCCTCTGCTGTGTAGACCTCGAATACCGGTATGGAGCCGGCACCGCGTTCGAGACGCTTGCGTTCGGGGGCGTGTCCATGAGCGTCGAGCCGGGCGAACTGGTGCTCGTGCTCGGCCCGACGGGCTCGGGGAAGTCGACACTTCTGCTCGCACTAGCGGGACTCGTTGCCCCGTTTCGCGGCGAGGTGATGTTGGACGGAAGACCCACGAAATCGGGTGATACCTTCAGGGGCGCGGTAGGACTCGTGCTTCAAAACGCCGAGCACCAGCTGTTCGCGGAGACGGTCACGGCGGACGTGGCGTTCGGTCCGCGCAACCTCGGTCGCACCGAGGCGGAGTCGCTCCAGGTGTCCGCGAGCGCGCTTCAGTCGGTTGGGCTGGATCCGGCGGATTTCGGCGAGCGGTCGCCCTTCGCGCTGTCCGGAGGTGAAGCTCGCCGGGTCGCGATCGCCGGAGTACTTGCGATGTCCCCCCGGTACGTTCTCCTCGACGAGCCGACCGCGGGTCTGGATCGCGATGGACGCGAATCCGTCCACCGCGCCATCGAACGAGCGCGTGACTCGGCTGGCGTGCTGGTGGTCTCTCATGATGCCGAGGAGTTTCTGGATCGCGCGGACAGGGTGCTCGTGCTAAGCGAGGGCCGCCAGGCGTTCTGTGGCACGCCCTCGGGACTACTCGCCGACATCGAGCCACTGGTGGCAGCCGGGCTTCGGCCGCCTGAGGTCGCCAGGACCATGATCCTCGCGGCGGAGCGCGGTCTGCCGCTCGGCAGGATCGAGCTCGATCCCACTCGTGCCGCCGAGGCGATGGTCGCGGCGCTGAGGAGCGGCGCATGAGCATAGCTGTTCCTTTCGGGCAGTACGTACCGGTGGAGTCCTTCGTTCACCGACTCGAGCCGCGGGCGAAGATGGGCCTGGTCCTCGTGTTCACGCTGACGGTGTTCTCCGTGAGTGTGTGGTACGGACTGGCCGCGGCGGCCGCGCTTGTCGGAGTTGCGGTCGCGTCGTCTCGCGTCCCGCCGAGACTCGCTTTCAGAGGATTGCGTGCGGTCTCGCTCATCCTGGCGTTCACCCTTCTGGCACACGGCCTGCGCTGGCAGCCGGCCACGGTGTCTCTCGTGAGGATCGGCCCCTTGGCGGTGGACGGACCTGGACTGGCCACGGGCCTGTTCTTCGCGACGCGGATAGTCCTTCTGGTCGTCGGCACCTCT
>JBBILP010000223.1:0-1741 GCA_037444885.1 Actinomycetota bacterium
CCTCTTGGAGGCCTCGTCTCTCGTGAGACTCGTAACGCCCTACGGGACGAACCGGACGAAGAGACTGGTCAAGGCCCCGCGCGCATTCTGGTTCGACTCTGGACTCGCTTCCTACCTGTCGGGCCACTACTCCACAGACTCGCTTCGGTCCTCGCGGGAGGCGGGAGCGGCGATGGAATGCCTGGTCTTCACCCATCTGTCGGTCATGGCTCGACTGCTCGCTCCCAAGGCTCGTGTCTTCTACTGGCGCACGGTCTCGGGCGACGAGGTGGACTTCGTCGTCGAGCACGGACGACGCGTGACCGCGTTCGAGGTCAAGCTCGCGGACAGCGTGGGTCTCGCAGACACGCGGGGGTTGGAGCGCTTCATGCGGGATCATCCCGCGTGCAAGTGCGGGGTAGCGGTCTACTCAGGCAGCCAGATCAAGCGCCTCAGCGACAGTGTCGTCGCGCTGCCGTGGTCCGTGCTCGCCGGTGCCGACGGTTGGAGCTGAGGACTTGGGGGCGACCCCGTCTCGCTGACTCCCCTCCGACCCTCTGGGGCTCTACTTCCGGGGTGTCAGCGAAAGCGGGCCGCGTACCTGGACTGGGAAGCGTTCTGCGCGGATGGCTGCGGCTTGTTCCTCTGGAGGCGTTCGTCTCCGGCGCCGGCAAGGGTCACGACCACGTCGACGACGCGCGCCTGGCCGTCGCGGCCTTCGTGCAGGCGCTGCCGGACCCGCCGGCCGCCAACGCCGTCCGCTGCCAGTCGCCGGTCTTCTCCCTGGCGGGGGCGGCCCTCCTTCGCACCGGCTGGTCGGCGGATCTCGCGCTGCAGCGTCAGCCGTGCCTCGTCATCCGGGCGCGGAGCGCGGGGGTGGTCTGAGCCGAGCTTCACACGCGCTGCAGCTTCGTCGGCAAGACGCTCGCCGACGTGCGGGTGAGGGGAGCACGGCGCAGTTGAACGCGTCCACGGCGAGTGCTACACAGACTGTACAAGCACCGGTTAGCAGTACAGCTAGCGATCGCCGTTGATGTCCTGACCGAAAGGGTATATGTTCTATACCGTAAAGGAGGACAGGAGCGGCTTTGTCATATGAGTTCGAGTACGACGCGGCGAAGAGCGAGGCCAACGCGGCCAAACACGGCATCGACTTCGTTGAGGCCCAGGAGCTGTGGCTCGACGGCAATCTACTCATGGTGCCGGCCCGCTCCGGTTCGGAGCGGCGTTTCCTGTTCATCGGTGTGATCGGCGAGAGACATTGGTCCGCGATAGCGACGGATCGGAGCGGGAAGATCCGGCTGATCTCCGTCAGGAGATCTCGCGACCGGGAGGTGCAGGCATATGAAGGCCAGTGAGCTGGACAAGAAGTTCGACGAGGGCGTCGAAGACGTGATCGACGAGTTCGATCTGTCGAAGGCCACCCGGCCCAACAAAGAGCAGAAACGCGTCAACGTTGACTTTCCCGTATGGATGGTCGAGTCGCTTGACCGCGAGGCGAGCCGTCTGGGTGTCACGCGGCAGTCAATCATCAAGATCTGGATCGCGGAACGCCTCGAGAAGGCGAGCTGACTGCTAACCCCGGCTTCCACAGACGCTGCGCCGCGTACGCTACGCTCCATCCTGGGGGGCATAGGCGGCACAGCGCTGGTGATGCCGAAACACGTTCGACCGAATCGGATCGACCTCGTGACAGTCTGTCCAGCGTACGCTAGACTGTACGCATTGGCGACTCTAGGAGGTATCTCATGCCCAGAATCAG
>JBBILP010000224.1:0-1723 GCA_037444885.1 Actinomycetota bacterium
GGCTTCCCCGTGCTCAGGCTGCGTGGGGACTACCTGGCGATCGTGACCCTGGGTTTCGGGGAGATCGTGCGGATCTCGCTGAACAACGACATCCTCGGCCTGACCAACGGCGCGACGGGTCTTCCGCGCGGCAGCGAAGTCATGATTCCGCCGATCGGCGTGAAGTGGCTGCAAGCCAACGTGCGTTTCGAAACGCCGCTCGGGCAGTTCGTCTTCGGCCCGAACCTGTACTGGTACTTCGTGGTTCTCGCTTTGATCATCATCACCGTCATCGTGATCAACAGGCTGGATGACTCGCGCCTCGGTCGCGCGTGGGCGGCCATGCGGGAGAACGAGGTCGCGGCTGCGGCGTGTGGCGTCAACATCCGCACGCAGAAGCTCTGGGCGTTCTCGATCGGAGCTCTGTCGGGCGGAGTGGCGGGCGTGACTTTCGCGTACGTCCAGCAGTTCATCAGTCCCGAGTCGTTCATCTTCATGGAGTCGGTGTTCGTCGTGTGCATCGTCGTCCTCGGAGGAATGGGATCGATACCCGGCGCGATAGTCGGTGCGCTCGCCATCCGCGGCATACCCGACCTGATCCAGGGACTGGCCGTAGCCGGTGTGCTGAAGCTGCCCGGCGAGGCCATCTCGCACATAACGAACTACAGGTTCCTCGTCTTCGGTCTGCTGATGGTGATCATGATGGCCTTCAGGCCTGAAGGGATGATTCCGAGCAGGCGCCGTGCGCGGGAGCTGCACCCAGAGGACGGTGTGCTCGCCGACGAGAACCAGACGCTCTATGACGTCGAGCACGAAGAGAAGCTCTCGGGCACGAACCGCAGCTAGCGAAGGGCAATGAGAACGATGGCGCTGTTTGAAGCCAAGAACGCCACCATGCACTTCGGCGGCATCAAGGCTGTCGAGGATGTCTCGCTGCACATAGAGACGGGCGAGATCGTCGCCCTGATCGGTCCCAACGGTGCCGGCAAGACGACCTTCTTCAACATGATGACCGGGATCTACAAGCCGACCTCCGGGACGGTGGTCTTCGACGGCCACGAACTCGGCGGACTCAAGCCGTACAAGGCCTGCGAGTATGGCGTCGCCCGCACCTTCCAGAACATCCGGCTCTTCGCGAACATGACGGCGCTAGAGAACGTCATGATCGGCCGTCACTCACGAACCCTCGCCGGCCCGCTGCAGGCGGTACTCCGGACGCCGCGCTTCAAGCGCGAGGAACAGCACACCGTCGACGAGGCGCTGAAGTGGTTGCGCTTCATCGGACTCGCGGACAAGGCGAACGACCTCGCCAAGAACCTCCCGTACGGCGATCAGCGCCGCCTGGAGATCGCGCGGGCCCTCGCCACCGAGCCCAAGCTGCTTCTGCTCGACGAGCCCGCCGCCGGGATGAATCCCCAGGAGAGCCACGAACTCACGAAGCTGGTCGGACGGATACGCGAGCTCGGCGTCACCGTCTTTCTGATCGAGCACGACATGAAGGTGGTCATGGACATAGCCGATCGCATCTACGTGCTGGACTTCGGCGAGCTGATCGCCGAGGGCCTGCCCGCCGAGATACAGCGGAACCCGAAGGTCATCGAGGCGTACCTGGGCAAGGGCGCCGAGGAGATGCTCGCGGCCGCGAGGGCGGAGTAGAGATGCCGCGGACAGTACTCGAAGTCGGCGACATCCACACCTTCTACGGTCGCATCGAGGCGCTCAAGGGCATAAGTCTGCACGTCGA
>JBBILP010000225.1:0-1716 GCA_037444885.1 Actinomycetota bacterium
GAAACCCTCCTAGTTCGCTGGCGAGGGACTAAGGCGACTCGACGATCTCAACCAGCTCAAGTTCGAAGTTGAGCGCCTGGCCCGCTAGTGGGTGGTTGAAGTCGAGTTCCGCGGTCTCCTCTTCGACAGCCGTGACCGTAGCCCGTATCGAGTTCCCATCAGGAGCGATCAGGTTGACGGTATCGCCCACGCTTGGCGGTTCGCCGAACGCGTCCAGGCCCACTCGCTGGACCGCTTCTTCGACGCGCGCGCCGTATGCCTCGGCTGCCTCGACGCGTATCTTGGTCATCTCGCCTGGCGACAGCCCGGCCACGGCGGCGTCGAAGCCGTCGATGACCTCGCCCGCGCCGACAGTGAACTCCAAGGGGCCACGCTTGTGGCTCGAGTCGAACTCGGTGCCGTCATCGAGGGTTCCCGCATAATGGACACGAACTCGCGTACCTGGATTCACGGACACAAGGACCTCCAGCTGCCTTCAACCGGGTAAGTATTCATCGACGACTAGGTACCGCAAGCAGCGACACGCGATAAGTATAGGCCGCCGCCATCGGTGGCACGATGCTCGCTGTGGGGGCGATTGTCGTAGGGGCGGGATACACTAGGACTACTTCAATCCACCAGGATTAGGGCGTCGTACATCTTCCACAGAAGCCAGCGACTGAGCTATCTTGCATACCAGGACCGGGTACGCCTTCGACAAGAGCTGGGATGATCGGTCGTGTACGATCTTGAGGGGGTCTTGGGCCCCTCGGTCATAGGGTTCGTCGACCAGCATGTCAGGTCCCTCCTGACTTGGGACATCCTTGTCTTCTTCCATCGCAACCCCGAAGCCGTTCTCGATATCGAAGGACTCGCCTCCAGGCTTGGTCGTCGGAAAGACGAACTGGAGCCCGAGGTAGAGGGGTTGTGCGAGGGGAAGATTCTCCAGAACGCGGGCGGTCTGATTCGCTACAAGCCCTCTCCCGACACGCGCGAGACGATCGGCAAGTTCGTGGACGCGTGCCAGGAGCGAGGCCGCAGGTTGGCGCTGATCGCGCTGGTCCTGCACAAGATCAACCCGCACCCGTCGTAGCGGTCTAGAGCTTGTCCGAGACGGACATCGCCAGATCGTCCTGATCCACGACCTCCACGATGGACATCTCGGTTTCCGCCAAGTTCAGTTCGGTCGGATCCTCCAGCTCGGCGCCGTTGGCGTCGTACGCGAGGCGAACCAGCGGCTTGAAGGGGTCATCCCCTCGAGCCTTCACCACCGCCACGGAGTGATCCGTAAGACGCACGAGGCAGCCGATAGGGAAGACGCCGAGCGCTCGCACAAGGACCTTGGCGTACATGGGATCGAGCTTCGTGCCGCACTCGGCCAGCACAGAGGCCACCGCGCGGTCGGGGGTCAGAGCCACGCCATACGCGTCCGGCTTAGTGAGATTCTCGTAGCGGTCGCACACCGCGACCATCCTGCTGAAGGGGTGCGCGAAGTAGTCAGCGGGTCTCTCGGGGTGACCTGAGCCGTCCGGCGCCATGTGATGTTCGTAGGCGACAAGCATGGGGGCCGGGTCTTCTAGCGCCAGGCGCGAGATCATCTCGGCACCGACCGTGGGGTGCAGCAGTTTGACGGTCTGCGCTTGAGAGGCGTCGTTGACGTCGAAGGCGGCCTTGCCGATGTCGTGCAGGAGCGCGCTGACCCCGAGCGAGGTCAGCCCTTCCTCCGGGAGGCCGAGA
>JBBILP010000226.1:0-1715 GCA_037444885.1 Actinomycetota bacterium
ATTCGCGACATAGAGGTCCGAGGGAAGCGCGTTCTCGTTCGAGTGGACTTCAACGTTCCCCTCGACGGTGAGCGCAGAGTCACCGACGACACGCGCATCCGCGCCTCGCTCCCCACCATCCGCAACCTGATCGACCGCGGCGCCAAAGTCATACTCGCCAGCCATCTCGGTCGACCCAAGGGGGAACCGGATCCGAAGTACTCGCTCGAGCCGGTCGTGCGCGTGCTCTCGCACTTACTCGGGCGCAACGTGTACTTCGTGGGCGAGGTCGTAGGCCCCAACGTGACCGAGGCTGTCGAGCGCATGGTACCCGGCGAGGTCCTCATGTTGGAGAACGTGCGCTTCCATCCCGGTGAGAAGAGCAACGACCTCACGTTCGCCGAGGAGTTGGCGAAGCTCGCCGACCTGTACGTGAACGACGCCTTCGGCGCGGCTCACAGGGCGCACGCGACCACGGTCGGCGTTACGCGCTTCCTCCCAGCCGTCGCCGGCATGCTCCTGGAGCGTGAGGTCGAGACGCTCTCCCGGATGCTGGAGGACACAGAGCGGCCCTTCGTGGCTGTGCTCGGCGGATCGAAGGTCTCGGACAAGTTCGGCGTCGTTGACCACATGCTCGACGTCGTCGACTCCCTGATCGTCGGTGGCGGGATGTGCTTCACCTTTCTGGTCGCGAAGGGCGTCTCGGTGGGCAGGTCTCTGGTCGAGGCGGAGTGGATCGAGGCCGCGGGGCGCATGCTGCAGAAGGCGTCCGCCCGCGGAGTCGAACTGCTGTTGCCTGTGGACTTCGTTATCGCCTCCGAGATGAGCGAGGACGCCGAGATTCGGATCGTAGGTTGCGAGGAGATACCCTGCGACATGATGGGACTAGACATCGGTCCCACCACGGTGGAGATGTTCGCTGCGACCATCGCCAGGGCCAAGACCGTCTTCTGGAACGGTCCCATGGGTGTGTTCGAACTCGCTCCGTTCGAGAACGGGACCCGCAAGATCGCGGGTGCGATCGCTCGCAACAACCGCGCAGTGAGCGTGGTCGGAGGAGGTGACTCGGACGCGGCGCTCCGGAAGTTCGACCTCGAGGAGCGCATGTCGTTCGTGTCCACCGGCGGCGGTGCATCGATGAAGCTGCTCGAAGGCTCGGCTCTGCCGGGCGTGGACGCGATACCGGATCGGAAGGCGTAGGTCCCTCTCGGACAGTCGGAGAGGGGCGAGCGACGTGCCGCCTCGCCTCGACACGCGGTGGGGAGGACGAGCGCGGAAGGAGCGCATCGGATGGATGGAGCGAAGCGCAGGCCCCTGATCGCCGGCAACTGGAAGATGTACAAGACATCCGGCGAGGCCGCGATCCTCACACAGAAGCTGGAGCAGCGCGTTTGCGACCTGTGGGATCGCGTCGAAGTGGCGGTCTGTCCGCCGCATACCGCGCTCAAGGCGGTCTCTACGGTTATCGAGCTGGACAAGCTCACGATGTCACTTGGCGCCCAGAATTGCCACTGGGAGAACGAGGGCGCCTACACGGGCGAGGTATCCCCGCGGATGCTCGCGGAGCTCCGGTGCGACTACGTCATCATCGGGCATTCCGAGCGGCGCGAGATGTTCGGAGAGACCGACGACACGGTGAACCGGAAGGTCAAGGCGGTCTTCGCCGAGGGAATGGTACCGATAGTGTGCGTCGGAGAGAGTCTGGCGCAGCACGAGGCCGGCGAGACCGACACGTT
>JBBILP010000227.1:0-1653 GCA_037444885.1 Actinomycetota bacterium
GGCGCCTGGACGCCGCGGGCCCCGCTCCTCCTTGAGGACGTGTCTGCGTGCCCAGTAGGGCTGCATGCGATCGTAGAGGACTTTGAGGACGCCCGGCACGGTGGCGAAGAACACCGGGCTTCCGACAACGAGGGCATCCGCCGAGTCGATCAGCGGGTATATCTCACGCATCCGGTCCGCGATGACGCATTCGCCCGTCAGCGAGCATGCGTTGCAGCCCCTGCACGAGCTCAGACCGTAGGTCGCGACCACGATCTTCGTGACGTCGGCTCCGGCACGCCGCGCGCCGTCGATGCATGCGTCGAGAAGCTGCTCGCTGTTGCCGTGCCGACGGGGCCCGCCGGCGATGGCCAGCACGCGCGGCCCGCCACCCCCCGAGTTCATTCCGTGTCCTCGGGCTCTTCAATCTCGGGGATCGGGTTCTCGTAGGCAGCCACAGTTGTGCCGAAAAGGGCTACAGCGTTGGCCAGCCCGGCCGCTGCGACGCGCGACGCCTGCACCCCTCTGATCTGCGCGATCTTGGCGACGGTGAACATGGACCAGGCGGGCTCGTTCGGGCGACCGCGGTACGGAGCCGGCGCTAAGAACGGGCAGTCGGTCTCGATAAGCAATCGGTCGAAGGGCACGGCTAGAACCGCCCTCCGCAAAGACTCGGACTTCCCGAAGGTCACGGTGCCCGAGAACGATACGTGGCACCCCATCTCCAGGAACTGCTCGGCGAGCTCGGGACCCTCGGTGAAGCAGTGGATGACGCAGCCCTTCTTTGGGATGCCCATTTCGCGCAGGATGGCGGCACCTTCGTCGTGCGCGTCTCGCAGGTGCACGACGATCGGCACGTCACGCTTGATCGCGATCTCCAGCTGATCGCGAAACGCCCGCTCCTGCTCCTGGCGCGGCGAATAGGTGTAGTAGAAGTCGAGTCCCGTCTCGCCCACGGCAGCAACGAGGGGTTCGTTCAAAAGCTCGAGTAGCCTGTCGCGGTACTCGTCCGACCATGACTTGGCGTTGTGTGGGTGAAGTCCGGTCACGACGCGCACTTCGGGGACGACCCCGCCTTCGATTCCCCAGTTGGCGAATCTCTCGGCTGCGTCTGCCTGCCACACAGGAATGCCCTCCATGGTGCCTTCCGGCATCTCGGCAAGATCCGCTGACGTGACGATGTAGACAACGCCCGCCAACGAAGCACGCTCCAGCGCTCCCGCCGGATCATCCAGCATGGCTAGATGCGCGTGCGCGTCCGCTCCCCTCGCGTCGACCTGGGGAAGCACGACCGGCTTCAGGTTCGTCAGTGCGAGCGGCGTGGCACCCACCGGCTACTCCTCGTACATCCTGGGGAAGAGCGCGTCCCCTTTTCGCACGTTCACTCCGTCCAGGAGCTGCCCCCATGAGGCGCTCCGTGCTAGATCGTCCACGCTGTGGATATCCCCCTGCCCGAGCCTGTCCCAGACCTCGGCGGACGTCTTCGGCATGACGGGCGCCACGAACAGCGCAGCGATCCGGACAGCCTCAAGTGCATTGCGGAGCACTGCGGCGAGACGGCTCTCTCCCTCGGGGGACTTCGCGAGCGACCACGGCGCCTCCTCCTCGATGTAGCGATTCGTGCGCCGTATCAACTTCCAGACCGATTCCAGTGCCCCTGAGTAGTCGAGTCTG
>JBBILP010000228.1:0-1647 GCA_037444885.1 Actinomycetota bacterium
CACCAGCGCCGAGAAGCCACCTATGAAGTCCACTCCGACCTCCACGGCGGCGTGATCCATCGCCTCGGCCAGCGCGGAGACGTCTTCGTCCGAGCACGCGCCGGCCAGCTGCGCGATCGGGGTCACGGCGATGCGCTTGTTGACGATCGGCACTCCGTACTCGGCGGAGATACGTTCGGCGACGGGTACGAGGTCGCCCGCGGTCCGTGTGATCGTGTCGTAGACCCTTCGCGCCATGGTCGACAGATCGTCGTGCGCGCATCGGTCCAGAGACACGCCGAGGGTGACGGTGCGTATGTCGAGATTCTGCTGGGTGATCATCAGCAGGGTCTCCGCGATCTCCTGGGGACTCAGTTGCATGGATCCTCCGATAGCGGTGGACGTTCCAGTGAATGACCTGAGCGCAGACGCGACGCGCTAGATGCGGTGCATGTAGCGGAAGACGTCCTCGCGCTGCAGCGTGACCTGAACGCCTATGCGATCGCCGGCTTCGGCCAGCTTGCGCTGCACTTCCTCGAATGGCGTCCGCTCTTCATCGACCGTGACCAGCATCGTCATCGAGAAGATGCCGCTGATGATGGTCTGACGGATGTCCTCGATGTTGGTGCCTGTCTCGGCGCACGCGGTGGCGAGTGCGGCCACGATGCCCACTCGGTCCTCGCCCAGTACGGACGCGATCGCTCTCGTCTTCATGGTGTCTCCTCGCGGGGAAGCGGCGGCCCTCGGTAGATTGGACGAATACAGAGGCTATACTCTTCCCGGGTTGGCCTCAAGCGGTGCTGGCCTCCGTCGAGCGCACTTCGCGGCCCAGGCATCCGTTAGCCGAGACGAAGGCGGAACATGACGCCCTCCATCACGCCGGTTCGCATCGGGGACATCGTGAGACTCAAGAAGCCGCACCCGTGCGGAACCAACGAGTGGGAGGTGTTCCGGGTGGGGATGGACATCGGGCTCGCCTGCGTTGGATGCGGCCGGAAGGTACGATTGGTGAGGCTTGAGTTCGATCGTCGCTTTCGCGGCTTTCTGAAGCGCGGCGGCGAAGGGTAGGATCAGTACTCCCCGACTGGGCCGATCTTGCCGGGCACCGCCATCCTGTTGAGCTGGATGTGCACGTGGTCGCCCTTGTCCGGCGTATAGTCGCTGAGCTGGTGCGTGACGTACTGCGACAGCCTTCTGACGCGCGCTACGGGCGTGATTCCGCCTTCGACGCGATCGCCGACCTTCACCGAGACATCAGATATGTGGATGAGGACGACGTCGACTTCGGGCCAGCCGTCGGGCTTGATGTGCACCTCCGTGTCGGCATGCTTGCCGTACAGCTTGTAGGCTCGCACGGCGATCACAGTGCCGCTCACCGGCGCGAGAACGACTGTCCCCGGCTTGGCGCCGATGTCGGCAGCGGTGTCGGGGGCGCCGCGACGGTTGCTGCGCCAGAGTCGTATGGCACCGCCGTTGTAGATGGTCGGAGCTCCGTACTCCGCAGCCTCGACATCCGCTCCCTGTGTGGCCTCCTTGGCGGGCAGGGCGGTGGTCTTGCTCTTGGCGACGGCCTTCACGCTCATCTCCGTCAGAAGGGAGTCCATGTGGAGCGCCACCGGGCTCGAAGCCTGGTGGAACGCGAGAGTCGTGACAGCTTCCTCGGCCACC
>JBBILP010000229.1:0-1532 GCA_037444885.1 Actinomycetota bacterium
ATTGCCGCGAACTGATCTGTGAAGAACGGGATGCAAGGGCAGACGATCTTGTAGTCCTCTTTGGGATCGCCGGACCGAACTCTGCACGGACAGTAGACGTCGCCGGTAGCCTCCAGGATCTCGATCTCGGAGCGCAGAACTTCGTCGACGAACTCGGCTTCGGTGTTCAGCTTGTAGCCGAGCCTGGCGACGAAGGGTGCCATGTACGCCTTGAGGTCGTCGATCGTGGTTCCGGGCGGAAACATCCGTCGCGTCACGAGGCTCGCCATGCTCCCTCCCGGGTCTACAGCTTCAGGAGCTTCTTGATCCGCACTTTGTTGAACCCGACGATCACTTCTCCGTCGATGACAACCACGGGGAACGACGCTCCGCCGGACACCCGCCGAACCTCGGCGATAGTGGTCTCGCGCTCATCACCTTCGAGCTTGTCGACCTCCGTGACGTCGTACTCGACACCCTTCTCGTCAAGGAACTTGCGCGCCATCCGGCAGTACGGGCACGTGGATAGGGCGTAGACCTTCACTGACATCGCAGCCCTCCTAATCACGCGGTCGGCGTTGCGTCCTTCCGCTCATCGGGCAATTCGGACTCGATCTTGCGCCAATGGTAGACGTATAGCGGTCCGGCTACCGCCAGCATGGCCACGCTGCCCACCAGGCTCAAGACGGCCTGACGGACGGCCGACTGACGCGAAAGCTCGCGGTCCCGGTCGATGTCCTCCTGGCTTCGTCCATCCTTGGCCGGCTCCGGCTCCCGAACGTAGCTGACGTAGTACGGATCGGGATAGAGGAGCTCTACTGTCGAGCGAACGAGGTTCACGACCGAGAAGATGACCATGATGAGGGTGATGAGACACACAAGGTATAGGTAGATGTTGCGGAGGGACCATCTGCTCGTGGCCATCGCGATCTCCCTTCACGGTCGAGGCGGTCGAATCATCCGCCGAAGCGGTCTCTACCTGGTGTATTCCCGTCGACGCCGCGGTATCTCGGCCACTGGCGCCATACGCGGAAAGCGGCGTCCTGCGCTACCATCGGCGGATGGATCTCCAGATCTCCGGACAAGGCGGCAACGACACGCGCAAGGGGAAAGGCACCTCTGTGTCGCTGCGCGCCCACCACCTCATCTGCCTCCGCCTCTTCGAAGGGCAGGGCTACTCTCGGGCATTCGTGGAGAACCTCGAGCGGGTGCTCGCATCCGTCAACGCGGGCACGCCCGTACGGGTCGTCACGGGACCCGACGACGTGTGCGGCGCCTGCCACAAGCTCGAAGACGGCTCTTGTCCGGCCGGCCCGGACGAGCCCGGTGAGATCACTCGGCTGGATCGACTCGCCGAGAGGCTACTCGCGGTGGTGCCCGGCGATACCGTATCGTACCCCGCGCTCGCCGAACGCGCGCTCGCGTCCATGACGGAGGGTTGGCGAGCCGAGGCCTGCGAGGACTGTGAGTGGCGCTCGGTCTGTCTGGACGACTAGTCACCATGGAACGGCCAGCCCCTATCCTGCAGATGTCTAGGTAGTCGCGGATTGCTC
>JBBILP010000230.1:0-1514 GCA_037444885.1 Actinomycetota bacterium
CAAGGTGGATATGGCGACCTTCACGGCGCTGCGCAAGGTGCTCCTCGGCGATCACGTGACCAACGAGGACAGTCTGTCCACCATCAGGCGCGTCTGGAGCGAGAACCGCTATCTTCTCGACCCGCACACAGCGGTGGCGTGGGAAGTCGCGGAGCGACTCGCCGGCCCCAACCCCTTGCTGGTCGTGTCGACCGCGCACTGGGCGAAGTTCGCGGTCGACGTCTACAAGGCGCTCGGCGACATCCCATACGCCGATGAACTGCCGGACAGCGTCCGTGCGCTTTCAGGGATGGACGTCCTCGCCGAGGTAGAGCGGCTCGCTCCCGGCGCTGCGCCTATCCCTCAGGCGCTGGCCTCCCTCCGAGAGGCGCCGGCGCGGTTCTCGGAGGTGATCGACGCCGGCCGCGACTCGGTAGAGGAAGCGATCACCGGCTGGCTCGGCGCGTAGAGGCGCCAGTCTCGTGGACGTCCCGATTGACGCGCGCACAGCATGCGTCTTGGCCCCCGCTTTGCTCGCCTAGTCCCCAGGCGGCAGGAGACGCCGCCGGGACTAGTCCACGCCGAGGTGAGCTGAAGATGGCCCTGCACACGAACGGACACGCAACCCGGACAGCACCGCCCATCGATTCCGAGGCGCCAGCCGCGTTCGAGACCGCGACGTTCGCGCTCGGTTGATTCTGGGGACCCGATGCCCGGTTCGGGTGTCTTGACGGAGTGATACGCACCCGCGTGGGCTACGCAGGGGGCTCGACTCCGAATCCCACCTATCACCGACTCGGCGACCACACGGAATGCATCGAGATCGACTACGACCCCACGGTCATCACCTACGAGGGCCTCCTCGACATCTTCTGGGCGAGCCACTCGCCGATACACCCCGCGCATTCTCGGCAGTATATGTCGGCGATCTTCGCGCGAGACGAGCGCCAGGAGGCCGTCGCGAAGGCGTCACGAGACCGGGTGTCCTCGTCGCTCGGCACACAGGTGCACACTCCCGTGCTACGCCTCGAGCGTTTCTACCCCGCCGAGGACTACCACCAGAAGCATCGTCTACGCGGCGATCGCGTGATCATGCGGGAATTCGCCGAGATGTATCCCGACCCGGAGCACTTCCGGGACTCGACGGCCGCCGCCAGGGTCAACGGTATGTTGGATGGTTGCGGCGGGCAACTCGACCTCGAGAACCTGCTGTCGCGGCTGGGCCTGAGCGACGAAGCCATCCTCCACCTTGCCGAGCGAGTGCGCCGCCGGGTGTAGGCGCGCCGGGAACCCGTGGCCGGCGTCCGCGCGCGGTGCGATCAGCGCACGTCACGTCCTCTGCGCGCGGCTCGATCAGCGCTCGACGTCGAACCAGGTGTGCGCGACGGGCATGCCCTGCACGGTGATGGTGGCGCGATGGCGCCCCGGCGTCAGTCCGCCTGGCGGGATGCGCATCTCGATGCGTACACGGGAGTTCTCGGAGATCACTATGTCCGAGTAGCTGATCACGCGGTCCTTGACGCCCCGCCCGCTCG
>JBBILP010000231.1:0-2028 GCA_037444885.1 Actinomycetota bacterium
CTCTCGGTTTCGCGAGGGGGCCGCGACCGGGTCGTCTGAAAAGGTCAACCCACGCATGGACTGGCCGAGGCGGCGCAGTTCGCCGCCGAACCGCGCCCAGGAATCGGCCGGTCCGGGCGGCTCTAACAGTCCTTCCAGGGGCGGCGGGCGATCCGGATTCTCGTACCGGATTCTGAGCCGCTCCATTTCCGCAAACTCGAGGACGGGCAGGGCCACCGTGGGCACTTCGCTTTCGAAACGCGAAGCTCCGGACAGGGTGAGCATGTCTCCCGTACGGGCGGACGGATCGGCGGCGGGGACAATGCGTTGACTCCCGGATTCTAGGCTGGACACGATGCTGACCTGGAAATAGCGGAGATCTTCCCGCGGAAAAGCAATGACGATGTTGAAGAGAGTGGCCATGGACAGATGGAAACAGGCGGAGAACACCAGCGCGGCGAGCAGTCGCCGGTTTTGGCGTTTCCCGTATGCCTGGCGCCCTGCCGGGGGGCGGCCAGCGGCGCGGGAAGGCGCAAGCGATTTCACCGTTTGCGACGGTGAAAACCATGTCATGTCATTCCTGCTCCATCGGCGCGACGGCGGCGATGCCGTAATGAACGATGCCCACGCTGTTTGCGAGTCCCAACACTTTGACCAGGCGTTCGGTGGGGACCCGCGCGTCCGGCCGAATCAAGACCAGGGCTTCGGGTTCCCTTTCCCGGAGGTCCACCAATGCCCGGGTGAGTTGGGTCCAGTTGGTGATGGACACATCGCCGATGTAGACTTCGCCGCCGTTTTCCGGGCCGCCTTCGCCATAGACAAGGGTGATAGACATTTCTTTGCGTTCCAACTGGGTCGCGCCTTCGGCCTGGGACAGTTCAATGGGCACGGAAGACTGAACGACGAAGGTGGAGGAGAGCATGAAGAAGATGAGCAACTGGAAGATGACGTCGATCAAGGGCGTCAATTCGAGGGTTGCCCTGATTTTTCGCGTGCTATTGCGGGGAAACTTCATGGCCTTAGATCTCGCGTTCGCCCCGGTTACGGGTCAGCAACTCGATGAGTTCGCTGGAACTCAACTCCATTTCGAGCACCATGTTGTCCACGCGTGTTATGAAATAATTGTACACCACCAGCATGGGAATTGCCACGGTAAGGCCCGCGGCGGTGGTAACCAGTGCGTTGCTGATGCCTTCGGCAAGGTCGCTGGGATTGACCTGGCCCCGTTTGTTCTGTATTTGCGCGAATGCTTTGATCATTCCGGAGACGGTGCCGAGCAACCCGAGGAGTGGGGCTATGTTCGCGCAGGTTGCCAGGGCGGACAGGTAGCGCTCCAGCCTGGGGATTTCGAAGCGGCCGGCATCTTCGATGGCTTCGCGGATGTCTTCCTTGCTGCGGTTGTTCTTGAGGATTCCTGCTTTCATGATGCGCGCCACGGGGGCGTCGGTCTCGTCACAGATTTCGATGGCTTCGCGGATGCGGTTCTGGCGCAGGATCTGGCGCATGATGTCCATGAACTCGCGGGTATCGATATCGGCCCGACGCAACATGATGAATCGCTCCACGGTGATGGCGAGCCCCACCACGGAGCAGAGCATGATGGGCCACATGAGAATGCCGCCCTTGAAGATGATATCGTACAGGAGCATGTCGGACACGGCTTGCATTGCTACATTACCCTCCGGTACCGGCGGGCACGTCGTGGCTGACGAGGGTGCCCAGGCCCTTGTTGGTGAAGATTTCGAGCAACAGGCTGTGCGGCACGCGCCCGTCGATAATGTGGGTGCGGCGCACCCCGAAATCCAGCGCCTTCAGACAGGCATCGATTTTCGGTGACATGCCGCCTACGATGATCCCCTGCTGCTTCAGTTCGGCGACATCGCGCGAATGCAGCCGGTGGATGAGGGAATCGGGGTCTTTGACGTCCCGCATCAGGCCGGGGGTATCGGTCAGGAACACCAGTTTCTCCGCCTGGACGGCGGCGGCGATATCGCCGGCGGCCGTGTCGGCGTTTACATTCCAGGATCCCCCGTCCTGATCGGTGGCGAT
>JBBILP010000232.1:0-1905 GCA_037444885.1 Actinomycetota bacterium
CCTGCCAAAACGCTCTCCGTCCCGAAAGGGAAGTTCGAAAGCTGCGCACTGGATATGGCTGAGCAGGATGAGAAGATTATCCGGATTGACCAAGCCGAATTCCGGCGATCTTCCGAAAAAGTAATCCGGATTTTCGACGATGAACTGATCCAGAGGCTGGCTCCGAGCAATGAGAATGGCCAGCGACTTCTCCGTTCGCCTTCCAACCCTACCCGCCTGCTGATAGGTGCTGGAAATGGTTCCGGGATAACCCGCAATGATGCAGACGTCGAGGTCTCCGATGTCGATTCCGAGTTCAAGGGCGTTGGTTGAGAAGACGGCTTTGACCTCCTTCTCCCTCAGCCCCTTTTCGATCTCCCTCCGGACTTCCGGAAGATAGCCTCCGCGATACCCCCTCACCTTTCCCTTGTCCTCGAGCCTCTTCTCAAATCGGTCTTTTAAATACTTGGTCAGGACTTCCACATTGAGTCGGCTTGTGGCAAAAAGAATCGTCTGGATTCCCTGCTTGAGAAAAGGGGAAACCAGTCGCCTTGCTGCATGGATATGATTTCCCCGGATCCCGAGCTCCTTATTCACCACAGGCGGGTTATAGAAGATGAAGATTTTCTCCGAAGAAGGAGCGCCGCTGCGGTCAGAGACACCTCCCTCTCCAGGAGCTTCTCTGCCAGGTCCTTCGGGTTGGCAATCGTTGCGGAACAGCAGATGAACTGGGGTTTCGATCCGTAAAACTCGCAGATCCGCCTCAGTCGCCTCAGGACATTGGTCATATGCGACCCGAAGACCCCCCGGTACGTATGGAGTTCATCGATGACCACAAATCTCAGGCTCTGGAAGAAAGTCATCCATTTCGTATGATGGGGAAGGATTCCCGTATGAAGCATATCCGGATTGGTAATGACCACATCGCCTTGTGCCCGGATCGCCTGTCGCGCATCCTGGGGCGTATCTCCGTCATAGGTGAACGTGCGGATCGGTTTCTCAAGTCTCTCGGTCAGGTTCTGGAGTTCGACCATCTGGTCCTGCGAAAGGGCTTTGGTGGGGAAAAGATAGAATGCCCTGGAGGAGGGATCGGAGAGTTTTTTATTCAAAACCGGAAGGTTGTAACAGAGGGTCTTTCCAGATGCGGTCGGAGTGACAATCACCACATCCTGTCCCTCCTGAACCAGTTGAATCGCTTCAGCCTGATGAGAGTAGAGAGATTCAATTCTCTCGGATTTCAATGCCTCTTTCAGAAGGGGATGGAGAAAGTCCGGGAAGGATCGATAGCGCCCCTCTCTTTTCTTAAAAATCCGCATATCGGTAATGCAGGGCGAAATCGTCTTTGACCGTTTCCAGGATTGGATAATCTCTTCGATGGGCATCCCATTTTCCTCAAAACACTCGAAGGATGTTCATTAGAATATTTTTTGACTCCGAACTCATTACTCCGAACTACTATATCTCCCCTTTTTCATAAGCCTTTATAAAAGCCTCAACCACATCCTGATCAAACTGGGTACCCGAACACCTCTTCAATTCCTTGATGGCGATCTCTTTGCTCAAGCCTTTTCGGTAGGGTCGGTCTGTGGTCATGGCATCGTACGTGTCGGCAACCGCGACGATCTTAGCGATGATCGGGATATTCCCTCCTTTAAGACCTTCGGGATACCCGGTCCCGTCCAACTGTTCATGATGATATTTGATCCCAGGAAGGATACGCTTCAACTGCTTGATGTGGTCGATAATCTCGGCCCCCATATCGGCATGACGTTTGATCGCATCATACTCTTCGGGGTTCAATCGATCCGCCTTCCGGAGGATCTGGTCATCAACTCCGATCTTCCCGATATCGTGAAGCACGGCGGAGATCTTCAGCCACTTCATCTCCTCGGGATTCACCTGAAGATGCCTCGCGGTGGCGAGGCT
>JBBILP010000232.1:1927-2178 GCA_037444885.1 Actinomycetota bacterium
GGTCCCGTTTTTCAATCGCATCGGCAAGCGATTCAGCCGTCTGAAAGAACATCTCCTCCAGATCCTGGTAGAGCCTGGCATTGTCCAGTGCGATGGCCACCTGGTCGGCGAGAGAAAGAAAGAGGGACAGATCCTCCTCATTAAAGGCATCCCCTTCCTTCTTGTTGATTGCTTCCAGAACGCCGATCGTTCTCTCTTTGACTTTGACAGGAACACAGATGAGATTCTTCGTCTTAAATTCCGTCCTATCA
>JBBILP010000233.1:0-2518 GCA_037444885.1 Actinomycetota bacterium
CATCATCGATCTGGTCTCCGGTCAACAACCCCTTTCGAATGAGGACGGATCCGTTTGGGTCATCTTTAATGGGGAGATCTACAATTTTAAAGAGCTAAGGGAGAGATTAATGGGGCTGGGGCATCGATTCAAAACTAATTCCGATACAGAAACGATCATTCATTCCTACGAAGAATATGGAGCGGAGTGTTTTAAATATCTAAACGGGATGTTTGCCATTGCTATCTGGGACGAGTCCCGAAAACAGCTCATCCTCGCAAGGGATCGGCTTGGAAAGAAACCTCTTTATTACAGCTTTCTTAAAGGGGCGTTCTTATTTGCATCGGAATTGAAGGGGATCATGGCTTACCCAAGTTTTTCACGAAAGATTTCCCCCCTTTTCCTGATGAAATATCTTTTCTATGAGTTTATCCCATCTCCTCATACCATTTTCGATGATGCGATGAAACTTCCGGCGGCCTCTTACCTGATCTGGAAAGATGGAGAGGTGGAAATAGAAACATATTGGTCTCCCTTTCAAGCAGAAGTATCAGAAGATATTTCAGAAGAGGAGGCAAAGTCAAAAATTATTGACCTTTTGAGCACATCGGTGAAACGAAGACTAATCAGCGATGTCCCACTGGGTATTTTTCTGAGCGGAGGTATCGATTCGAGTGCGGTCGCTGCTTTTGCCCAAAAGGAGGTCCCAGGAAAAGTAAAGACTTTTTCTATCGGTTTTGAAGACCCGTCTTTTGACGAATCAAGATATGCCTCCCTCGCTTCAACTTTTCTGGGGACGGAGCATCACGAACAGATGATGACCGCGCAGGATTTGTTGAGCATCGTTCCAAAACTGCCGGATATTTTAGATGAACCGATGGCCGATGCCTCCATTCTGCCCACCTATCTTCTTTCTAAGTTCACCCGCCAACATGTTACCGTTGCCCTGGGCGGGGATGGAGGAGATGAGTTATTTGCAGGTTACCCTACCTATCTGGCTCATAAATTTGCTTGGCCTTATGAAAGGTTCTTCAGTTTTTTCCATCCCGTTGCCACTTATTTAGGCAATCTGCTTCCCGTATCCGATGATAATATCAGTTTCGATTTTAAAGTGAAAAAATTTCTATCAGGGATTGGCTATCCCGACGGAATCCGAAACTCGGTTTGGCTGGGTTCTTTTCCTTTTTCAGAAAATGAAAAAGTTTTGTCTGACGAAATTCGCAATCAGTTCAATCAAGATCGATTGGCGGAAGATATCTCTTTCTATGAGGCAGAATACCCTTTTTCAGATCGAATGACTCTCCTTCAATATCTGGATTTGAGACTTTATCTCCAGGAGGCCATCCTGGTGAAGGTGGATCGAGCCAGCATGGCTTGTTCTCTTGAGGTGAGAGCTCCTTTTCTCGATTATGAACTGGTAGAATTTGCAATGGGCCTCCCACCAACATTAAAGTTGAGAGGGTTCACTTTGAAGTATATCCTGAAAAGGGCTATGAGAGGTTGGCTTCCGGATGTAGTGATCAATCGCCCGAAAAAGGGATTCGGAGTTCCGATTGCTAAATGGATCAAGGGACCACTCAAAGAATTGTTTTGCGAAATGTTGTCACCGGAAAGAATAAAGAGAGAAGGGTTCTTAGACCATAAATATATAGATTCCCTGCTCGAAGATCATCTGAAGGAAAGGAAGGACAATCGAAAACAGCTCTGGACGCTCCTCATCTGGCAGCTCTGGTCAGATCGCTATCATCCATATCTTTAATCATTCAATCGGCATCTCAATTCCCTTCTCATCCGGCGATGAAGGATCCCAGAGAAAGAGATACATGGAGGCGTCTGCTGGAAAACGATTATAATTAAGGAAACTTCCATCAAAATAACCTTTGAAGGTAAAAGGGGTCTTTTCCCTAATCGATTTCGCATAAAACTTTGTTGCCACTATCCAGAGTCTTCCTCCATCTGCAATGTATTGCTCGCCAAAAGATTTCGAATTAAAGATTGAAACTAATCTTCCCTGGTAAGAGAACTGCATTATATATCCAAGTTCATTTTCCGAAACATTAAAGGGATACATTATGTGATACCTGCCAACAGGGTGTGCCCCAAAGTAATGGAGAATGGCAGGCATATAATCCGCGCTCAATACATAGATATTGTCTCCGGCGCGAATCTGTCCTTTCAGGTAAGTGACCAGACCCCTGAGGTCCTGTTTCTCGGACTGATAATAGAGAGGGAGAATCACCAGATTAGATACAACAAAAATAATGACAAAGAGAAGTTTTAATCTGAGGAATTTTTTAAATCTATAAAACCTCTTCTCTATGGAATCAATGGATAAGAATATGGAAATAAGAAAAAGGGGAAATAAGTTGATAAAATATCTGGAGCTGATAAAGTGATTAAGATCCAATATTTTACAAAAGGAATAGAGTCCAGCTACTGGCAAGACTAAAATGCCAGGAAAGATAAAGGCGTTCTTTTTTTCTTTTACAAAAACTGGGAAAAGAATCATCAGAATAGTGGAAATAATCATTAAAGGGGC
>JBBILP010000234.1:0-3316 GCA_037444885.1 Actinomycetota bacterium
GAACCACGCCGGCTTCAGCAGCTGCGCAGACGCCAGCTACGTCTACCTCACCGACGCGATGGACGCCCCCGCCGAAGCCCCCCGTCTCTACATCCCGCTCAACGAACACTGGCACAGAAGCACATCGAACGTTTCTTCTGGCTGAGTTCATTTTGGTCAACGGATTAAACGGATTTGAACGGATTATTCTTCAGATTCGCCGATTCGCTGATTCGCTGATTCGCCGATTCTCACAGGAGGGTAACGATGTTTCACGCAGCCGACCGGGTGTTGGTGGGGTTGATGAACAAGCCGCGCGATTTTCAGGTGGCCCGCGACGAGGGCTGGTATCGCATCCCGGAGGCGCACGCGCCGGAATCCACGACCGATGCGGCGATCCTGGCGTTCTACTTCACCACGGCGTTTGCCGAGGAACGGTGGGGCATCCACTGGTATGCGGAAGTGCGCGGGCACGAGCTGGTGCGGCGGCGCGATTTGTTCCCGGGCGAGGCCAAACATCCCCGCGCCGCCGACCGCTACTACAAGCTGCAACTCGGCCCGCTTCTCCGGCGCGATCCACCGATCCCCAGCCTGCGCTGGCGGCGGGTGACGTTCATCGAGAGCACGTGGGACCGCTTCACCGCCGCCGAGGAAATCAACGACCTGTATATGTCCGGCGCGGGCGGCCTCTACGTGACGCTCAAGGAAAGCGGCTTCTTCCCCGAAATGGATTACCTCATCCGCGAGGGCGAGAGCGAGTATTGCGTTGATCTGGCGGTGCCGTGCCGCGCGGGCGTCGTCTCGGTTGTGTTGGGCGATGGACCCGCGCCTGCCAGTGCGCTGCGGAACGCCGATCCCGACGCCGTGCGCGCAGCAGTGGCGCGTCTGGGCGGGGCGCAGTCGCCGAAGTAAAGAAAGCAACCGCGAATCACGCGAATGTCTGCATTCGCTGAATCTCCGCTAATTTTAAGAGATTCTGTAGCAGGCAAGATGGTCTTGCAGTCACGAATCGAAGAATCGTACACGGATTTCACGGATTCTTTGGATTTTTTTCGGGAAAGAATCCGTGTTTTCCGTGTGTATCCGTGTACCAGAATTGCTCAATGATCTTGATGCGTACAAGGTTCGCGTAGATTAGCGAGATTCGCGGTTTATCTTCAGGAGGGTGAATGCAGATGTCGGCCCATTTTACACAGTTGACGTCCCACCTTTGGGTGACGCAAAGCGCGCTCTTCGCCACGAACAGCGGCGTTTTTCTGTCCGGGGATGAGGCGTGCTTGATCGATCCGGGTATCGCGCCGGAGACGATCGGGGACATCGCGCGCTTTGTGGATGAGCAGGGCGCGACGCCGCGCGCAATCGTTCTCACCCACGCGCACTGGGATCACGTGATGGGGCCGGAGCACTTCCCTGGCGTCCCGGTGATCGCGCACGCCGAGTACATGCGCGTTTTGCGCGAGCACGGCGCGGATTTGTACCGGCAGATCGGCGTCTTGGAAGCGCAGGCGCGCATCCGCCGCCCGCGTCCCTTTCTGCTGCCCAAACCTACGTACACGTTCGATACTGCGCTGACGCTCACTCTCGGCGACATTCGCCTGCGAATTTTTCACGCGCCGGGCCACGCCCTGGATCAGTGCGCTGTTTACCACGAGGAAAGCGGGACGCTCTGGGCCGCCGATATGCTCAGCGACATCGAAATCCCCCTCGCCCTCAGCCTGAACGCCTATGAAGCAACGTTGGCGCATCTGGCGACACTGGACCTCCGCGCGCTGGTTCCCGGTCACGGCGCGCCGACGACGGACGCGGGCGAGATTCGGCGGCGGCTGGCGGCGGACCGCGCGTATCTGGCGGAACTGCGCGCGCGGGTTGCGGCGGCGGCGGCGGTGGGACAAACACTGGAAGAGACAATCGCCGCGTGCGCCGATGCGCCGATGCCCTGTCCATGCGACGATCCCACCCCGCACACGTGGAACGTGGAGAGCGCCTACGCGGAATTGGGCGGGCAGGTGGAAGGGCCGGTGGGGTGGGAGCGAGAGTGGTCGGCATAAAGATGCAAGAGGCAGGATGCAGGATAAGAGGTTGAGTCGATGCCGCCTTTGACGACACATTTGGTGGTTGCAGAGCGGGTTTTCCCGCATCTGTCGCAGTTTAGCGCCGCCGAGTACGGCGCGTTTTTGACGGGCAATCTCGTGGTGGACGTGAACAGCTTCACGTCCGTCTCGCGGCGCGCCACGCACCTCGTGGGCCGCGTCGATGAGGACGGGGATGCGGCGTTCACCAAGAGCTGTGTGAAGTTCCTCGATCAGCGCGAGCGTCTGTTATCACGTCCCTGGGACGATCTGACGCCGGAGGAGCGTGCGTTTGTCGCCGGTTATTTGTGCCACCTGGCGGCGGATGAGCCGTGGAAGGCGATGGGCGCAAGGCTACAACAAGCGTTAGGCCTGGAATCGTTGCAGGATATGGCCGTCCCGCCTGCTGTGGTCTTGACGGCGTTCAGTGTGTTAAGCCACGCGTTGTTCGCGGATTTTACCGCCGTGACCGGCGCATTGAACACAGCGCCGCCCGACGTGTTCACGCACGTCGCCCACGCCGATTTTCTCTGCATGTGGGACATCGTGCGGCTGCCGCTGTCGAAGGGGGATTCGCCGGAATCGTTCTTCGAGATGCTGGCGCGTAGCGGGAAGGATGTCGCCGAACTGCAAAAAATCCGCCAGCAGCACGCGCGCCATTGGGACGCGGCGGTGGCGTTGATCGAGCAAGTCGGCGGCGTGGCAGCCTTTGTCGCGGAGGCCTTTGCGCGCGCACTCGAAGTCTTACCTGCTTTGTCATAACGGGATAACTTCTTGAAAGCTGTGGCCGGTCTCCGACCGTGCCGCCGTCGTTCCAAGCGTGGGCGGGCGCGGTCAGAGACCGTCCCGAGCGGGAAGTTGATTTTCTCCTTCTTAGCGAACAGCTTGCATAATCAGCGCCGTGAACTCTTCCCATTCTTCCGGGAAGAGGTGCAGCGTGACGTTGGACAGTTCGATGTGATATAGTTCTTCGCCTTCATCCGGCTCATTGGAGACCCAGACGACGTAATTCTCGGTTTCGCCTAGCGTTTGGACTTTCGGATCGTTACCCATCGTGTTTACCTCATTTCTCATCAGTGAATTGTGAATGGAATTCCGCGCTCGCGTTGGATATGGACCGTGGCGAGCGCGGATCGAGACCTGGCTATGCTTAACGGCGGCGGTCGTTGTCGCGGCGGCCACCGTCGCGGCGCCCACCGTCGCGGCGCCCGCCCTCACGGTTTCCGCCTTCACGGCTCTCGCCTTCGCGGCGACCACCGGCATTGGAG
>JBBILP010000235.1:0-6485 GCA_037444885.1 Actinomycetota bacterium
AAAGGTTGCGGCTACACCCTTTTATGTTGATTCTTTCATCTCTGATTTAACAGGGATAATCGGTTCTCTCTGTGTGCTGTTTCTCTGTTCTGTCGGTGTAATATCTTTCTTCTGTTGTATTTGATCAAGCACCGAAAGCATATCTTCAGCAGCTCTCTCCGTTGCTTTGACAACGCACTGGTGTTCACTATAAGCAAATAATAGGGACGTAAAAGGGGACGGTTCACTATCAATATGTTATGCAATCACATCGAAATTCTCTGCTACTATCAATAGCATATTCCATGCCGAACAGTATTGGAAGTGTCCCTATTTTACCATTTTTCCCTTTTGACTGACACTAACTACTTCACCTCATAGCTTAAGCCGATATAGAAAACTTGAGGTTTAGAATTGAATTCAGGCTTTAATACAGCAACTTGTTCATTCAGAATAATTTGCGTAACAGGATCTTTAGGGTCTTTTAAATTTCCAATTTTTCGGACACCGAAAGCACAGGATTCTACGCAGGCGGGTTTTAAGTTTTTTGTTATTCTGTGGTAACAGAAATTGCACTTATCGACAACATGCAAGGTAGGGTGGATAAATCTTACACTATAGGGGCAGTTTGAAATACAAGCAGCACAACCTATGCACCACTTTCTATCAACATGAACGACGCCGTCTGTGGTTTTATAGGTAGCGCCCACAGGGCATACATCAACACATATCGGCATATCGCATTGATTGCAGAGTTTCGGCACAAAAAAACCTTTCGCAATATTTTCCTGCGGGATATCTTTTCCGTTGGGATCGTGCTTTATAAAACCATTATATGCTTGCTGCGGCGAGTCAACTACCACCTTGAAATCTTTTGTTACGATATATCTTTCAATCCATGTTCTGGCAAAATTAGCTGGTATCTCGTTCTCAGTTGAACACCCCTTTACACAAAGACCACAACCGATGCATTTTAAGATATCCACAAGAAACACCCATCTGAGATTTGAACTCTTAACGACATTTGCCGCTGCTTTTGGTGTTAGAAATTCGAAGGCGCTCAAGGGTAGCGCTAATCCTCCAATAGTAATGATGCCCATCTTTAAGAAATTCCTTCGAGTTTGTTCCATTCCTTTTTACCTCCTTAATCTCATTTGAAATTTGCCTTATGGGGGTCATGACATATAACGCATTGCATATTTTCGCCGGGATAATGTTCATCAGGCTTAACCATCTTCAATTGGAGCTTTTTTTGCGGCAATTCTTTATAAACAGCTGTCCTATAAGGCAAGGATGCATGGCATCTCAGACAGAGTTCTCTGCTTTTGTCTAAAGCAAGTTTCTCGGGCTTGTCAGGATGATCAATAGCCGCTCCATGGCAATTCTCACATTGAATTTTTGCGTGAACTGAAACAGATGTCTTATCATATTGCTCTTTATGGCAATCCTGACAATATGCGCTTCCTTGATATTTGACCTTGAAATCCTTCCATTCCTGCTGATTTGCAACACGATGCCACTGATATCTGTAGTCATTATTTGCCGGAGTAAACGACGGCACAATAATCATTCTTGCACCGATGACACCAGCCATAGCTAAAATTGTTATAACAACCACGCCAGATAGAATTTTCCCCAGCCCAACTTGATAACGAGCCAATCTATCTATTTTTTCAAGCAACCTCTGGATAAACATTTGCTTGCCTCCTTCTGAAAAAATTCATATTCAACTCTATATATATGTTTTTAATGATTTTCATCGGTTTCATCCTGGTGCAGGGGAAGGTATTTGATGCCAAGAATGTAGCTTGTCCAAATAAAGCCGAGCAATCCGATGGAGTATGTGATTTCAGTTAAACTTGGAGTATAGGCTGCAATTGTTGTGACAATACTTCCTGGCGGGGCGCCAAAAGGAGCATAGGATAAAAACGGAACCAACTGACCCACGATAATAAAGTCATAGCGTCCGACATATAGTCCGACAGCGACCATAAGCCCTGCAATTGCCATTTTATTCAAATCCTTAAACCGTGCATAAAACAGTATGGCGAGCGGCAACACATAGGTAATGAGAATCTCTCCTATCCAAAAATTCAATGCAAAGTTGCCGGTGAGCAGCATAATAGCTTCTTTTTTATTGGCAAAATGTCCTGGAACCACTTTCCAATAGAGGAAAAAAAGCGCTATGACCAGCAAATAAGACAGCATAATGCCAATCGTTCTCAGTGATCCCTTCAATCTCTCGCTCATCTGCATACCCGTAAATTTATAGGTAACTACTGTGACAAAAATAATCAGCGCTGATGAGGTAAAAAGGGCAGACAACAAGAAATAGATAGGATAATAGGGACCAAACCATAATGACCTCGCATAGTTGAGACCAAAGATAGCCCCGTGATAACTATGAACGACTATGGCTGCCACGAAAGCTGCGATTGCCACAACTTTAACGAGTATGTCTTGATGTCCCCGCTTAATCACTAAAAAAAGTTCAAGGGCGATAAGCACAACATATAGAGTGAGACTTGTACCAACCACTCCCATAGGAGCTGTGTAGTGCCCTGTCAGGAGCAAATGATAAAATCTGAATGGCTGCGCTAAATCCGCTGCAACGCTCATTGCACCGGCTACCACTATAATAAGCGCGAGATAAAGCGCTCTTCTGCCTATAACATCAAATTGCTTGTATCCTAATACAATGCCGAACGATGCTATGTAACTCAGTCCAATGCTTGATATCGCCCATGCATAATTGATGATGAACATGCCCCACGGTACTTCCTTCGAGGTGCCGAGCGCACTATGCCCGATAAACAAAACTTGAGCGCCCCCGTAAAACAGGCAAAGAAGCATGACTAAGCCGATGCCCAAACCGATTGGAAACCACTTAGTTTTGGTCGGTGATTCCGCCAAGACTCCATTTGCTTCCATAATTTTTACGCCTCCTTATTAGTTCTCTTATAATCTTAATTAACTTTATGACAGTCAGGTAAGTAAGTCCTGATAGCATATATAAAAAATGCTCATCCTAAATTGAACGATTCTTAGACTCTCATTCCGACTCCCGATTACGACTTTCGGGAACAGGCTTTCGAGGGCATGCTTGTTCGGAATCTTTCTCCTTATAGCAGTCTGTTTCAGAAGGATTCCCTGCAAGCGGGAATGACACCTATTGAGTGTTTAAGATTCCTTTCAAATGGGCATTTTATAAAAAATCGCTCAATTTAGGTTCAGATTTTTCAAAAGCTCTAATCCTTATCCGTTCTTTTCATTAAAATACGCTTTAAACTACCTGATAGACACCAAATCACTTTCTAATTTATATATACTATTTCCATAAAGTCGGATATACGCAATGACCTTGTCTTCAACATCCTGAAATACTTTGTTTATTAGAAGCGCGGGATCACCCATATTGATTTTCAGCAGTTTGGCTATATCTTCTTTTACCCGACTGATCTGTACAGTCTGAGTAATCCTGCAAATCTTTCTCATTGACCGTTTTTTAATAAGGTCGAAAAAAGAGAGGTCGCAAACAACTTCATCTGCAACCCCTTGGAAATAAACAATAGGAACATAAAGTTCTTCAACGCTTATTGGTATGCTATTCTTTGAGTTTTTGCATTGAATATAAAAGATTCCCCCCTTGCAATTAAGTCGCTGTTGAACTTCCTCATCGGACATATAAATTCCGCTCTCAAGGACTTCTCGTTCATTGAATGTTTCATCCTTGAGCAAGCTATCACTTACCCTTGTAATCATGGTCAGTCCAGAGTCTGGAACGGGGCTTTTAACGAACGTCCCCTTCCCCTGCTGCCTTCGTAAATATCCCTCCTGTGATAAAATAGACAGGGCAAGTCGAAGAGTCGTCTTGCTGACCCCAAAAATCTTGCTCAACTCATCTTCAGAAGGTATCATGCTGTTAGGTTGCCACTCACCCTCTTCAATCATCCGCCTGATGACGCCGTAAATCTGAATATATAGCTTAAACTGTCCGTCTCTATCAATATCTTTCTCAAACAATGTATTTTCCTAATGTTACAACATTACAATGATAAAAAATTGTCAAAAAAATTGATCAAGGAAACCTACAAAGACTTTGCGTAGTAAATCATCCCTTGAAAATCTACAACGACAACTGGCTCATCTCCTACAACCCATGCATCATGCCCTGATGGAAGAAAAGAAATATCACCAGCCCGGCACTCAAACTCTGTTCCGTCATCCATTAAGACCTTTAGCACACCTGATACATGATACTGAAAATGCGGCGCCTCGCAACTTTTGGTCTTTGCAATAGACTGTATCGACTCTGACCATCTCCAGCCTGGCTCAAAAATTGCGCGGCCAACCATTCCGCCACCCACCTTAATGAGTTCCAGTCGTCCTTTTGGGAACACTCGAACCTCATCTGGTTTTTTAAAACTCCTCAACTCTGCTTTCTCCATCTTACACCCCCTTCATCTCGCACATTTGGTGAAAAAAACTGATTCAATCCTTTAACCCCAAAAATCAAATTAGAGATTCTGAAACAAGTTCAGAATGACAATTATCAAGGGTTTATACAAACTAGTGTCATGCTGAATTTATTTCAGAATCTCTTACAGTAGCAATATTTTGATAGGCTAATTGCATTTTTAGGGTTAAATAAATTCGTTGTTATTCTTTTGACATTTCTATAAAGATTAGCCTTTAAAATTGTGATATAGACAGTATTTACAATTTTTCTTAGAAGCTTTGAGGCTGGCATCAGCAGTTACATGAAGTTTAGGGGCTATCATTTTAAGAAAGCTGTGAGCTAAACTTATAAGCAACAACTTTTCATGTGTCAGCCTCTTTTTTTCATAAAACCTTCGACATTCCCTCATTTTAAGCTGAAATTAAGGTTAATTAAATCATGCCAATTAAACAACACTAACGTGAATATAGCGAATATTTTCCTAACGTATTCTTGGGCTGCTATTTTTCAGCATGACGAGTTCATCCTCTTGTTTTTCTGCATTTTTTAAGGTTTTAGATTTGAGGACACCATTGGGTCACCACTTGTTTTTCTGCATTTTCTGAGGTTTTGGATTTCAGGGCACCATATGCATTTCCAGTCACCCAAGGTTCAGGGTACCATTGAGTCTCCACCTGTTTTTCTGCATTTTTTATGGTTTTAGACTTCAGGACGCCATATACGTTTCCGGTCACCCAACCAGCAAAAGACAGAAACGCAGTAAATAAAACACCGGTTACTATGACGATAAAAACCATAATTGCTACAGATATAAAGCCTTGAGAATTACCTGAAACAAATCCCTGAATCTTTGATCCTGACACTCCCCCAATAAAAGCTACAGGAAGTAACCATACAGCAACAAAAATAATTAAGCCAACGACTGTTCCAACATACAAACCTACCTTTGAATAGTTCATGGTCCATACCTCCTTTGTGATTTGTTGCATCATTCTTTAAATACGAGTTTGAAAGAAAACCCGGACTACCTTCTCTACCCTAAGTGCTACAGTGTAGCATACTACAATGTAGGAAGTCAATAGAAAAGATTAAAAATTTTAAGGTTAATTTTTTCTTTTTTTGTTTTGTTCTTCAGTTCCCAACTTTTTAATTTTATTTCACCTGTGTTAAAGTGAATTGTATATCATATAAGTCCAGCGATTCTTAACCCAAATGCCTCTTGTAGGTTGGGCGGGAAGCCTGACCTACTATGTAACACAGTTATTATCTTGAAAATAGGTTAGGTATCTTGCCTGACTTAAACATAAGAATCGCTCAACTTATGTCATGTATATTTTAGAAAGGAGTTAGTCGAGTGGATAAAGAGGAGTTTATAAAATTTCGTAATTATTTAGGTAAAAGCCAAAGCGAGATGACACGATTACTGGGCTGTTCTCTCAAATCTGTACAGAGCTTCGAACAAGGCAGGAGAAAAATCCCTATGCATATTGAACGTCAGGTTCTCATCCTTCTGCATCTAAAAAAACCGCCAGAGAAAAGATACAAACCTTGTTGGGAGATAATAGAGTGTTGTATGGAAAATAGGGCATCCTGTCCTGCTTGGGAATTTCAGGCTGGTCATATTTGCTGGTTTATCAACGGGACAATTTGCCAAGGCAAAAAGCAAGATAGCTGGCAGAAAAAGATGGAGATGTGCCGGGAATGCAAGATGTTCCAAGCCTTGATAAATGATGTAGATGAACATGGTAAATAGCAATCAAATAGTTGCGGATACGTAACGCATTGGTGCAGGAAGCATCAGATCCGAGGGACACTTCCCATATACGAATAAGGGACGGTTCTATTTATTGGCAAGGGTAACCAAAGAAGGAAGAAAATGAGGAAATATAGAACCGCCCCCTTCATTATAGACCTGTTAACACAGCTTAAGGTCTTCTTATCTTTTATTCTCTTAAATCATCTTCTTTAATCATCCCCAATCCAGTAGCCGATCACAAAGGCAGCCGCCAATTTCCAGAAAATATCTTGATTATTTTTTCTTGCCATC
>JBBILP010000236.1:0-7421 GCA_037444885.1 Actinomycetota bacterium
TTGTTGCGCCTTACTCCTTACTCCTTACTCCTTACTCTTACTCCTTACTCCTTACTCCTTACCCATATCACAGTCGCGGAAGGACGACGCCTTGCTGGCCCTGGTATTTGCCTTTCTTGTCGGCGTAGGAGATTTCGCACGGTTCGTCGCCTTCGAAGAACAACACTTGTGCGATGCCTTCGTTGGCGTAGATCTTCGCCGGGAGCGGCGTCGTGTTGCTGATCTCGATGGTGATAAAGCCGTGCCAACCCGGCTCCAGGGGCGTAAAGTTCGTCACAATGCCGCAGTTGTGGACGAACACACCGGCCTCCAATGCGAAATTACCGGCTTCTGGAACAGTCAAGCAGAAAACATCATGATCGCCCGGCAGAGTGTTGATTGCAACAAGTTGCCGTTCTCGGCGTTGCTCGCTCGCCCGCTCCCACGCCTCAACCGAGCGTTGACCACGCACACTGCGTTGTTCAGGATGCTCCTGCCAGTAAAGATTCAGCCGTTCTCGCTGTCTTTCACGCACTTCCTCAGACGTCCAGTGTTCCCGATGCTTTTCCAGCAGTGCATCACGCACCTCGGCATAATCATCCTCGTGCCAGAAACGCAGAGCGCGCCCGCGCTGCACTTCCGCGTAATGCTCCCGCCACTTCGGATCTGACGCCAAACGGGCAAGCGCCTCTTTGATAGCAGCGCTGTGCTCATCAGGATCGAAATCCCTGCCGTAGTTTTCTGCATTGCGCATTCTGATGTGCTCGGTCTGATCCACACGGATCATGTTCACAGGTGCATTGTTCAACCGCTCGCCGTCGAGATGATGCCGGTGTGTACCGGGTGTGTCTTCGTATATCCCGTGACGCACGTTCCACTCATCTGCCAAACGGTGCGTGGGAAAAAGATGCCCGTTGAGAGGTTGATACACCATCTCATAACCGCGCGCGACATTGCGATAGAGCGGCATCAGCGAAGTGTCAGGCGTCAGGTTTTCAGCAGCCGCCATACGTCCGTCGCGCATCAAAAACTGGTGATCAGGCGTACAGTAGATTTTTTCACCACTATCCAAAATCACTTCTAGCAAGCCGTCACGTCCAATGTAACGTGGCGCATCCAACAACGTCACGAAGATGCGCCCGAAAGGCCCGACGCTGTAACCCCAGAAAAGCTCGCCGTCTTCCGCCCGGCGCGCCATCTCCTCCAGGGTAGGCGAAGTGCCGTCCACTAATGCCACGCGCGTGTCGCCACGGAAACAGCGCGCATACGTCGATTTTCCGAGCACAGCCCCCAGCACGTTGCGCGGCATCCGCATGTATTCGAGGCTGCGGGCCAGGGCGAAGGAGTTCGGCGGGATGATGCAGATGTCGCCCACGAAATCGACCATTGCGCGCGTGTCGATGTGCTTGGGATCGACCACCGCCAGGTCCCCCACCCCGGAGGTGAAGACCTTGAACTCGTTGGCGACGCGGATGTCGTAGCCATACGAGGACAAGCCGTAAGAGATCACGCCGTTGCGCTTTTGCCCATCGAAAAACGGATCGATCATTTGATGTTCCAACGCCATTTTGCGAATCCAGTGGTCAGGTTTGAGTCCCATGATAGCTCCTTGAGGTAGACGGTAGACAGTAGACGGTAGACGGGGGTTCTCGCCCCCTGTCTACTGTCTACCGTCTACTGTCTACTGAGATTACATACGTTCTGGTGCGTCCATGCCCATAAGGTGCAGGACGCGGGCAAGGACGTGCTGGGCGGCGCGCGCTAACATCAGCCGCGCGCTCGTCAGCGCCGCGTCTTCGGGTAGCGTCGAGACGACGCGGCAGTCGCGGTAGAAGGCGTGGAAGAGCGAGGCCAGCTCGGTCGCGTAGAACGTCAGATAATGCGGCGCCATCGTGTGCGCCGCCAGGGTGATGACTTCGGGCAGCGCCAGCATCTTGCGGATGAGCGCCAACTCGCTCGGATGCGTCAGTAACGCGGGATCGCCGGGCGCAGCGAGGTCGCACCCTTCCTCGGCGGCCTTGCGCAACACGCCGGCGATGCGCGTGTGGGCGTACTGCACGTAGTAGACGGGATTGCGGTCCGATTGTTCCACCGCCAGGTCGAGGTCGAAATCCAGCGTGACGTCCACGGTGCGCGTGAGCATCATGAAGCGGATCGGGTCCGGCCCGACCTCATCCACCAACTCGCGCAGGGTGACGAATTCGCCGGAGCTTTTGGACATGCGCACTTCCTGCCCGCCGCGCAGCAGCGTCACCATCTGGTAGAGGATGAACACCAGCCGGTCCACGTCCACGTCGAGCGCCTTGGCTGCCGCCTGGACGCGAGGGACGTCGCCGTGGTGATCGGCGCCCCACACGTAGATGGCCTTGTCGAAGCCGCGTTCGATGACCTTGTTCCACAGGTACGGGATATCCGACGCCAGATACGTGGGGCGATCCTCTGGATCGGGAATGACCTGCGGCGAGCGGATGAGCACGGCATCTTTCTCCAGGTCGGGGTGGCGGAACCAGGTGGCGCCATCGTATTCGACGACGTAGCCGCCGCCACGGAGCTTCGCCATCATCACGTCGAACAGGCCGCTTTCGTAGAGCGATTTTTCGCTGAACCAGGTGTCGAAGTGGACGCGCAACTGCGCCAGATCGTCGCGCACGCCGTCGAGGATGCGCGCGATCCCCCAGAGACCGAGCGCGCGGATGGCCGGGGCGCGATCGTGTTTGAGGTAACGATCGCCGAATTCGTCCCGCGCACGCTGCGCCAGTTCGGTCACATAAGCAGCAGGATAGCCCTGCTCAGGGAAGGGCACCGCCTCGCCGAACAAAGCGGCATAGCGGGAAAAGATACTCGCGCCAAAGTTGCGCACCTTCGATCCCCCGTCGTTGACGTAATACTCGCGCTCGACGGCGTAACCCGCGGCATCCAACACCGAAGCCAGCGTGTCGCCAATCACAGCGTTGCGCGCCGAACCAATCGTGATCGGCCCGGTGGGGTTGGCGCTGACGAATTCGACCTGCGCACGGTTGCCGCTGCCCAGGGACACGTTCCCCCACGCCTCTCCGGCTGCCAGGATGATCGGGACTTGCCGCATGACCCAGTCCGTCGATAGCGTGAAGTTGAGGTAACCCGGCGGCGCAACCTCCACCTGCATGATAAAATCGGCAGTAGGGATGTGCTGCGCGACCGTCTGCGCGATCTGCAAGGGCGCGCGGCGGAGCACTTTCGCCAGTCCCATACACACCGGCGAAGCGTAATCGCCGTGCGCCTCGTGGCGGCTTTGATCGACGGGGATGATTTCCGGGACATCGAAAGGCGGTAAAGCGCTGGTAGCCTGGACATCCCGCAGCCCTGCCCGGACAAGTTCTGCGATTTGCTCGCGCAGCGGGACGGTAACGAAGGTTTGCTGATGCGTCATACACATTTCTCCAAGAAGTAGGGTAATTGCTTGCGCCACCAGGGCCAGTCGTGAGCCGCATCCAAGCCCCAATAATCGAACCAGGCGGGAACATCCAGATTGCGCAGAGCGACTTCCAGCGTGCGCGTCTCTCGTAAACTGTCTTCCTCCCACGCCCCTTGCCCCACACAGATGACGATCTGACTGTGGCGAAATTGCTCGAGATACGTTGGATCGGTCAAATGGGGCAGGTAACACAACGGGAAGTTGAAATAGACGGCGTCGTCCATATAATTGCCGACAAAGTATTCCGGCCCGTACATGCCGCTCAACGCGATCACGCCGTCGAAACGATTCGGGTGTTTGAAGAAAAAGTTGGCCGCGTGATATGCACCCATGCTGCACCCGACCGTCATATGTTTTCCAGGATAGCCACTGTGCTCACGGATAAACGGCAGCGCTTCCTGGATCACGTAATCCTCGTACTGCTCATGCCGCGTGCCGCGATCGCCAGGATACATCCAGTGCGCCAGCCACGCCTCGCAGTCGATGCTATCGAGCGTATATAGTCGCACCCGGCCGGCCTCGATGAACGAGGCAATGGCATCGACCATGCCAAAATCCTCGAATTCGTAAAAGCGACCACAGGCAGACGGGAAAACCACCACCGGTTTGCCCGCATGGCCGTAAGTTTTGAACTCCATATCCTGGCCCAGACGCCGGCTCATCAATTTGTAATACTCAACATTCATACGGCCTCCACGCCCTCAGACCAACAACACATCCGCAATGATGTGCCGCAATTGGTCGAGATCAGGGGAGCGGAACAGGTATGCATAATGTCCCAACGCGGGTGACAACACCTCGCTCATCGGGCCGTGTTCGGGGATCAGGTCGCCATGGCGCTGCAATACTTCGGCGTGGGACAGGCGGTACGCGCGCGTCCGGCGACGGCCAACGTAAGCGCAATGATAGGGCCGGGTATACCGCGTCTGCGAACGGCCAAACGCGACGATGTTCGCCCACTCCCGGTAAAGGTCGATGTCGTTGGCGTAGTTGAACATATCCATCGTCATACCGCCCGGCGGACGCATGTTGACTTCCAGCCCCACCCAACGACCGTCGTCCAGACGGAAAAACTCAATGTGAAAGAAGCGCTCGCGCAAGTTGAACGCTGCGACCGCGCGCCGTCCCACATCCTCAAGGTCCGGGGGAAGCTCGCGCAAGGAATGATAGTAGATGTCGAGTCCCTCGTTGACGGTTTCCATGATGCCCTGGCTGAAGTAATGGGACGTGCAAAAGACAACGTTGCCCTCGCGGTCAACCAAGCCATCGAAAGAGTACAATGCGCCAGAAATAAAGGCTTCAAGTAAATAATCTGTGGTTGGTTTCGTCGTAAAGAACTGCGCCAGCTCGGCGTCATTGTGCAGCTTGTACGTGCCACTGGCGCCAACGCCCGTATCCGGCTTGGCGACGACGGGATATCCCACCTCGGCGACGAATTGCGCGGCCTCGGGGTACGAGTGCGCTACGAGACCGGGGGCCACAGCGATGCCGGCCTGGGTGAAGATTTGCTTCATCTTCGATTTCTGCTTGACCCACGCCAAGTCGTCGGACTTGGGACCAAAGACGTTGAAATCGGTGCGCAGCCGGGCATCCGTCTCCAACCAATATTCGTTGTGCGACTCAACACGGTCCAGCTTTCCGAAGCGGTGCGTGAAGTAGCCACAGGCGCGGATCAAGTCGTCATAGCGGCGCAGATCGTCCACGTGGTAGTACTCCGAGAGTGCAGAACGCAACTCGAAGCGCAAATCGCCGTAAGGCGCATCGCCCAGCCCCAGAACATTGACGCTGTTCTGGCGCAACGCCTCGGCAAAATGGTAATAATTGGACGGAAAGTAGGGTGACAACAAGACAACGTTCATCGCAGCCCTGCTTCTCTAACCTTCTAAGGGATATCCCCTGACATAACAGAAATGAGGGGAGAGGGTTATCCCTCGCCCCTCAAGATCACAACGTACGCTAAGTGATACCTTGTTTTGGCGAAATGTCAACTGGCTTTAGCGTTTTTCCCACCACACATAGATGAGCGCCTGACCGCCGTCCTCGTAGTACTCAACTTTCACCTCGTGCGAACCTTTGGCCAGATCGGTCGTGACACAGTAGGACAGACCGTTGGACGGATGCCATTCATCGATGAGGCGTGTACCGTTGAGATAAAGCCGCACACCATCATCGGCCATGGCACAAAAAGCATATTTGCCCTTATCGAAGGCAATCTTACGCACCCACCGCGCGCTGAAGTAATCCTGTGGAATGCCGGAAGCAGGCGAACCCAGCTTCCACTCAAAACCGATGTGCGGATCTGCGCGGGTGAGCAGGGGCTTGCCGCTCAAGTCCGTATTGCCAAAGTATTCGCCCCGCCATGCATCCGTGGGCGCAGTCGCGGGCGGCGTCGCGGATGGCGCCGGCGTTCCGGGCGCGCTTCCAAGACGGGCAAAGGAAAACACTGCTGTCGCACTTCCGGCTTCGTCGAAGTACTCGATGGTGATCAGATGATTGCCAGGCGTCAAAGTGACTTCCACCGTATAGGTGGTCTCTGCCTGTACCCGCCATTGATCGAGCACGAGTTTGTCGTCTACCCGGATGCGTACACCATCATCGACGACCATGGTGAAGCGATACAGACCGCCCTGGAAGTTGACAGTGCGCGTCCAGCGCACCGAGAAGCGATCGGTGTTAAGCCGCGTATCCGGAGAACGCAGCCCCCAACGGAAATTCACCCCGGTATCGGTGCGCACAAAGAGCGGCTGGCCGGATAGGTCGACATTGGCGTAGTAGGCGCCACGCCATTGCCCACTGGGGACAGGCGCGGGGGTCGCGGTAGGGGCAGGCGCGACGCCGGGAATGACAAGTCGCTGCCCCACGTAGATGTGGTTCAGATCATAGATGCCGTTGGCCTGCGCAATGGCCCAGGCCGTGGTCTTGTACAAGCGCGCGATGCTGTACAGGGTATCGCCGGCCTTGACCACATAGACGTTGGTCGCCGGCGGTGTGGTTGACTTGGCCGGAATCACCAAACGTTGCCCCACGTATATCCGGTTCGGGTTGACAATGTTGTTCGCGCGCGCCAAGGCCCAGACATCAACGCCATACATCCGCGCGATGCTGAACAACGTCTGCCCTGGTTGGACAATGTGCGTAGTTTCACCCGCCGCAACCGGCTGCGCCAAGACCGCCCCGGACATTGGAGCCAGCACCAAAGCCAGAATAAACAACGTCCAAAGTAGTTTCTTCATCGGTACACCTCCTATCGAATACAACTTCTGCTCAATTCATGATATACGCGAGTGCCTACAAGGTCAAGCAAATAACGCATGTTTAACTGAAGTTTAACTATTTTGGTACTAACCTCCCATATACACTCTTTGGTTTATGCGATATAATGAAGTGATGCAAAAAGTTTTTAAACCGTTATAAAGTGTTCGGAATTTGAATCATGCGAGGTAGTTAACGTGGCTAGAATCCTCAGCCTGCATGCTGAATCCGAAATCCTCAGCCTGCTTCAGATCATCCTGAGACGAGCAGGCCACGAGCATTTATTCACCACTCATTCCAGAACCGCGCTAGACATCTTGCAAAAAGGAAATATCGATCTATTCATCCAAAACTTGATGCGACCGGATATCAACGGCTGCGAGTTATACGCTATGATGCAGGAAGACAAGCGTCTCCGGCATATCCCCGTCCTCATCATTAGCGCGATCAACCCCTTGACTTATCCTGAGCTATGTTTTCACGTCATCCAGGACCTTTATCCAAATCGTTACCTCTTGATGCCATTCAGTCCGCAACAGCTTGTGGCTGCCGCAAGCAGGATTCTCTCCGAGACAGCTTTGTCCACAACGGCGCACTGACACGCGCCGATTTCCCTATCACCCCAGTTGTGCTACAATAGTGTCTGTCGGCGACGTAGCCCTGGCAAAGGCTGCGATTGGGCGTCGCTCGTACTCGGTCCAGTTGCCGCGGTAACAGGGGCCAGACTACAAAAGTC